>CAJWJL010000123.1:0-6607 GCA_913042135.1 uncultured Chloroflexota bacterium
TTTTATAGTGTTTTGTCGTCCAAAATAGCATTGATGGCTACAAAAAGTAGTCCTGTAGCAGTCATGATTTCAAGTCGATTTGTGATTTTCAAACAATTTCTGTGTTCCTTACAAATTAGATAAACATGGAATAATTCTGCGTGGGTAATCGAATCTGACCGGACTGAAACAATTGATGTGCCACACAGTTTTTTGCGAACCAAAGTGAAAGACACTCTGTCGATTCGTGAAAGAAGTTTTATGCAAGTTCTGATAGGTTGCGTGTCACAAACTTAAGTTAAGTGAAAACCATCAATCTAGAAAATCTGGAGCATGAGATGAAACTACTCTTTTTCAATGATTTTCAGTTAGGCGTGCTAAAGGGAACACGTGTTGTTGACGTCTCAAAAATCGTTGCAGCCATAAAACACACTGAACCCCAGCAGTTAATTTCAGGCCTAATCTCAAATTTCACCAACTACAGACAGAAACTTGAGGATCTAGTAGACGCTTCACCAGGCTTAGACTTGAATACGGTAAAAGTGCGACCGCCATTGCCGAAGCCAACCAATATAGATTGCATGGCGGTGAACTACATGGAAGATGGAACCCGGGAAGAGCCAGCGGAAATAAACGCATTCCAAAAAACCGCCTATTCCATCATCGGTCCTGGCGACACGATGGTCCTTCCAGACGTGCCAGCTACGGTTTTTGAGGGTGAAGCTGAACTAGCTATTGTAATTGGCAAAAAAGCAACCAATGTCTCCGCTGCGAATGCCTTCGACTATATATTCGGATATACCAACTTTATTGATGGTTCGGCGCGCGGGCTATCAGGAGCCAACGTATTTCATGCAATGAAGTCCAGGGATACTTTTGCTCCTATCGGTCCATACATAGTTACCGCAGATGAAGTGAAAAACCCGCAGAATCTTCAAATTCAACTATGGAACAACGGTGTGCTGAAACAAAATTTCAACACTAGCGATATGGCCCATGACATTGCACGTTGTGTCGAATACATCACGTCAATTCATACACTCGAACCCGGTGACATCCTTGCTACCGGAACAAATCATCGTGGGCTCAACTCCTTCCAGGACGGTGATGCCGTGGAATTAGAAATCGAAAAACTCGGTCGTCTACATTTCAGCGTTACCGACCAGTTACAACGGTTGTGGCCGCGCGAGACGCACTTAGAAAGGGAAGAGAAAGGCCTGCCGGGTTCGGCTCCACAAGAATCTGGCAAATATTCCTAATTACGGAATCTGTTGAAATGCACTACGACTACATAATTGTTGGCGCTGGGTCAGCCGGATGCATCATCGCTACAAGATTAACAGAGAACCCTGATATATCCGTGCTGTTGATCGAAGCTGGTCCCGACTATCCGGAAATCGAAAACCTCCCTGAAGAAGTGAAACTGGGTTATGCGACTGAAATAGATATATCTACAAACAAGCATAATTGGCAATACACAGCTCGAGGTACTGACGAGGCAGAGATAATGGTGCCGCGCGGAAAGGTGACTGGTGGATCCAGCGCTATAAACGCCCAAATATTCCTGCGTGGAATCCCCGAGGACTATGATCGGTGGGCCAATTGGGGGAATGATCGGTGGGCGTATCAAGACCTCGCTCCGTACTTCAACAAGATTGAAACTGACATGACATACCGTGATGATCCCGGAGATTTTCACGGTTCCGATGGACCGATCATATGTCACAGGTTCCCGCGTAGTGAATGGCCTGAAGCCACACTTGCATTTGAGGCAGCCACTCTTGAGGCTGGATTCCCGTATTGCGAGGATGCCAACGCTCCAGGAACCACAGGCGTAGGACCGCTCCCGTTCAACAACCCAAACGGCATCAGGTGGTCAACATCTATTGGTTATCTTGGAATGTCCAGGCACAGGTTAAACCTCACCATACGAGCAGATGTCACCGTCAAACGAGTCTTAATGAAATCAGACAGCGATAAGCCACGTGCTTACGCCATTGAGGCCGAATCAGGTGGACAAGAATTCATTGTTGAGGCAGGAGAGATCATACTCGCCGCTGGAGCCGTAGCGACACCACAATTGTTGATGTTATCTGGCATAGGCCCGTCCGATCACCTGAAAGAACACGGAATCCCGACAGTAAGAAACTCACCAGGTGTAGGACAAAACCTAAGAGACCACCCACTTTTCTTGGTCACCTGGTACACGAAACCTGAGGTTGTTTTAGACCATCTGAGTTCAAGGACCCAACTTACGTTGCGGTATACAGCAGACGGATCGAGTCTAAATAATGACATGATTGTCTATTACAACGTGGCCACAAATGAACGCCCAGAACGAGGTGGTAAACGGGCGTCACCACACGGAATAGGTGCAACCCTGGCTCTTAATCTTGCAAAAGGAAAAGGGGAATTGACGCTTAATTCACCGGATTATCGAGTTCAGCCCTACATCGACTATAACTATCTCGAAGAGGAAGAGGATCGTAGACGCGTGCGAGATGGAATCCGAATGCTTGTGGGTTTGGAAGAACACCCTCAGTTAAAAAAACTTATCCAAAGTCGTAAGAACCCATTGGACTCCGATCTTGAATCTGACGACAATCTCAACGCATGGATGAGACGCGACGTTACAACCGGACATCATATTTCCGGCACCGCAAGAATGGGACCACATGATGATGAAATGGCTGTCGTTGACCAGTTCGGGATGGTGTACGGGGTGGATCGCCTGAGGGTCGCAGATGCTTCGATCATGCCTGATTGCATAAGGGCAAACACGAACGTTACCGTTATGGTGATTGGTGAACGAATAGCAGATCTGATCAAGGAAGGAAAATAGTCAATTTCAACCCGATTCGTCGACCTGCCAAAATCGTAGCCACATTGACCACAATCCTTAGTTATTTTTTCGAAGCGCGTTTCGCATCCAGGGATTTGACTACATCCAAAACCTCAATCACCTTCGGAAGCCGTAATGGGCTTCCGTGACCCTGTGCAAAAGCAAGTTCACCACCTGCGTCGATTACAAACACTTCAGATTTCTGCATAGTTCCCATGAAGGAGGAATCCAGACCATATCGATGATAGATCTTCTTTTCATTATCCGGAACTACAAAACCTCCGAAACCCATAGACAAGGCATACTTCAGAGCCTTCTCCCGCTTTTCAGGAACAACGATCACTATTTCGGCATTTTCTAGACGAAATTTATCTAATGTTCGCCCGAACTCGGACGTGCGCGTTCGGCACTGCCTTCAAAATAACGACCGTACGAAAAAGATCACAACGATCTTTCCCTTGAGGTTTTCTAACTGAATTACCTTTTCGTGTTGTGCCCCCAAATTGAAATTGGGAGCAATATCGCCAATCATTATTTTATGCATAGTCTCCACGTCAATTAACCGTCTGAATCGATGGCACTTAATTTACGATATATCACCCTAAGGATTTGCGGACTCAGCCATACTGTCTTACCTTACGGTCTTGTTTATGGTCGCAAACAGTGAAACTCACAAGAAAGTTAACATCAATGGCTTCATTCGAAATAGACTCCCCCGAGACGTTGCAGGACTGGGTCTTTCCTTGGCCTACTTTCGATATTAACTGGGATCGCACTGCACTATGCGTGATCGATATACAGAACTATTTGGCAGATACAAACTCAGGGCTTATTGAAATGCTCAATAACCGCATTCCAGAAATGGGGGATTATTACGACCATCGTGTTCAGCGTGTAATGATTCCAAATGCTCGTCGACTTATCGATTCATTTCGAAAGCATAACCTTGAAGTCATTTATACACGCCACGGAGCCCTCCTGCCTGATAGCAGGGACATGATAAAGCGACGCCAACGACGTGACGCTGATGCAGAAGACAATACCGGTCGACCAGCTATGTGGAGTGCTGGAAGTTTTGAGCATCAGATTGTTGAGAAACTCACACCCTTGCCACATGAATTGGTTATCGACAAGAATTCCTCGAGCCCATTCAACGGAACCGGTATTGACCAACTCTTACACAATTTAAGTTTGGAAACGCTTGTGATAACCGGAGCAGCAACTGATATGTGTGTGGAGACTACCGGTCGAGATGCAGCCGATCGCGGTTATAACGTGATAGTAGTCGAGGACGCCACAGCCACATTCCAGGAGGAACATCATATAGCTGCCCTTTCAGGATTGGCACGTGTATATACCAAGGTTTGGAAAACGGACCAAGTGCTTGGCAGCCTGGGAGACTCTTTAGATTCAAATGGGTAAATGGACCTCCAATCGAATACCGGTTTATGGTTGAACGACCAAACCAGTCTACTTGTGGTTCGATTTCAAGTCCGGATTCCAAATTATTGTCAGGAAAAATACTTTTCAGAACCCTCAGTTTTCAATGGGAACTCATCGCCAATAAATGAGAGTTGTCTCCACATCTCGTACACCACTAACGCAACTGCATTGGATAGGTTGATACTTCTATTCGATGGCATCATCGGAATTCTGATGCACTTTTCTGGTTTGAACTTCGAAGTAATGCTGACTGGCAGACCTCTGCTTTCTGAGCCGAATATTACGGTGTCTTCCTCCTGATAATTGATCTCGTGATAGGGAATCTTTCCGTCCAGAGTCGCAGCAAAGATGCGCGTGTGATCAATCGAATCCAGTAATCCCTGGAATGTCTTGTGGACAGTGACATCGGTCAAGTCGGCATAATCTAGTGATGCCCGGCGTAACCCTCTCTCGCTTAAGGTAAACCCCAATGGTCCTACAAGATGCAATCTAGATCCGGAATTCGCACATAAACGAATAATGTTGCCAGTGTTCTGCGGAATTTCTGGCTCGGCAAGCGCTACATTCAGGGGCATTCGATAATCCATTTCCATATAAATCGATCTAACAGTTTACTGAGTAATCCGTTTTGACTAGCACCTCGTGCCAAAATGGACACATATAAAAGTTTGTGTACAGTTCAAGTTTGCTAGTCAAGGTTGCAATAGATGACTCAAATAACACTAGAAGAATCTAAACTTATTTGCGAAGCTGCGATAAACAAGGCGCAGGAGTTGGGAATAAAGATTGCGGTTTCAGTTGTAGATTCCACATTGAATCTGGTGACTATGCAGAAAATGGATGGTGCATTAATACTGGCTATTGACGGAAGTAAAGGGAAAGCTGTGGCATCGGTGATATTTGGCCAACCCACGGGCGAATTAGAAGAAAGGTCTAAAAGGCCTACATTCCGCGCCCTTGAAATACAGTGGGGCGGACGATTCGTGATGGGCCAAGGCGCTATTCCTATCATCAAAGACGGCGAAGTGATAGGAGCCTGTGGCGTAGGAGGTGGCACTCCCGAAGAAGATGAAACGTGCGCAGCAAGTGGAATATCCACCTTGCAATAAATTATGATCCTGAGAAAAATATTCCTGCAACGTTGAAGAAAGGTCACCGAAACATGAGATCCGCGATATTGATTGAACCTCATCAACCATTGTTGATTGATGAATTAGATCTCCAAAGCCCAAAAAATGGAGAAGTGCTAGTCGACATGGTTGGAGCGGGTGTATGTCATAGCGATTACCACTATGTAGACGGTCATATCAAGCCCCGAAAGTTACCACTTGTTATGGGTCACGAGGGCTCGGGGATCGTAGAACAAGTTGGTACAGGCGTCACTTCGATCAATCCAGGCGATAAGGTGATTTTTTCGATGGACGCTATGTGCGGATTTTGTAGAAATTGCACGAATGGATTTCCAACTCTTTGCGAAACTTATGGCCGAACCGTAACTATGCCTGATGGTACTAATAGATTTAGCAAAAATGGTGAGCCCGTATACCAATCCAATGGCGTAGGAACCTACACCGAAAAAACTGTTGTTCCTGCCGATACGGTGGTCAAAGTATCTGACGACACTCCTCTCGAAAAAGCATGTCTCATAGGTTGTGCTGTGATAACTGGAATAGGAACAGTCGTTAATCGCGCCAAAGTAGAAAAAGGGTCGTCTGTAGCTGTTTTTGGATGTGGTGGAGTGGGCCTGAATGTGATTCAGGGATCCGTCTTTGCCTCCGCATCTACGATCGTTGCTGTAGACACCAATGATTTTAAGCTTGAAAAATCCAAGGAAATGGGTGCGACTCATCTGATCAACTCAACAAAAAATGACCCAGTAGAGGCCATACTTGAAATCACTAAAGGCGGAGTTGATTACGCTTTTGAAGTAGTTGGATTCCCTGAAATATTGACTCAGGCATTTAAATCCACCAGACCGGGAGGTACAGCCGTAATGGTTGGAGTTCAGCCTCCTGACGCTCGAGTTTCAATAGATTGTTCTGATTTACTTATGGATCGTGGACTGATTGGTGCATATCACGGGACGGCCAGACCTCGAGTCGATTTTCAATGGCTTCTAGATTTATATAAAAATAATCGGTTGAACTTAGACGGCTTAATTACAAAATACAGACCATTAGAGGAGGTCAACGAAGCCTTCGAAGATATGAACAAGGGCCTGGTAGCCAGGTCAATTCTCACGTTCAAGTAATTAAAACGACCTCAGCGCGCTAGACCGCCAAATTTAGGTTTCAAATAATTATTTAGACTCCCGAAATGAAAATCTTCATGTAATCGGAGGTC
>CAJWJL010000124.1:0-6562 GCA_913042135.1 uncultured Chloroflexota bacterium
TCATTCAACACGGATCCTCTTGCATCACCAATAGACGCAGCAATGAAATCGTCGATACGATCTTCTTTAACCTTCAGTCGCACCATCAGGATGTACATGACAACTCCAAATAATCAATCTTACTAATCAGCCACATCTGGCATTTTCTAACAACATTTAATACGTCGGCGGGCGGAGTATACGCGCTACCGACCACCCTGTGAACATAGTTTTGATGAGTATTAACACCCGCTAGCTTCCACCTGACTTACATGAGCAATCCATCAGTATCTGAACTACAAATAAAAAGAATCGTGGAACACCTCGCCTCAGCACCGAGAAATAGTGTTGATAATCCACATCGACACACGGCAGTTTCAAGATGGATTAGCTCTGAGTTCGATCAAATCGGATTAGATGTGAACCATCAAGTTTTTAATATCCCTGGACAAAATCCGGAGCGTACGGGAACGAACATTATTGGCACATTACACAATTCTTCGGGCGTTTCTACGACGAGAAACATAATCATTGGTGCCCATTACGACACGGTCCCAGGCTCACCTGGGGCGGATGATAACGCTAGTGGCATAGCAGCGTTACTTGAATGCGCAAGAGTACTTAAAGAATCAAAAATGTTCACGCATATTACGTTCGTAGCATTTGACGCGGAAGAGGTACAGCCAAATGCCGGTGGGTTGCACGGCTCGACTCATTTCGTATCTAGTTTGCCAATGGAAAAGTTACCATCATCGACAATTATTTTCGAATCTATCGGTTTCAGCTCAAAAACTATAAAGCAGCGATTACCTGGTGTATTTCGGTTTTTGTTTCCTGAGGCATATAGGACTCTAAAAAATCAAGGTTTTGCGGGGAATTCTTTGTTGATACTTTCACAAGGGAAAGAAAAAGAAATATCAGATCATCTAGAACATGCCGCAACTCATCCAGAGATTTTGCTACCTGTCTTACCACTCAAAATTCCCAGATGGATGCCAGCAATCAAACACACGAGGAGAAGTGATCACGCACCCTTCTGGTCGGCCAATATTCCGGCCGTTATGATCAGTGATACAGCAAACTTCCGAAATCCTCATTACCACCAAGCAACCGATACCCCTGAAACCCTAGATCTACTTTTGATAAAAAAAGCAGCACAAATGGTGGTAGCTACTGTTAAATCTAACTTGATCTAAACACCATTTCTATCTTGCGATTGCGTTTCAGGTTCTGATGGCAACTGATCAGCATTTCCCGATTCGGATTCAGAAACCACATCAACTTCAGGCCCTACACCCGCTACCTGCACAGTTTCCTTATAGACCCGAGACCATACAGTCCCAACTGTAAACGAAAGCAGCCCAAAGATAATCCACGGCAACGTTTGATTTCGCCATCCAGATTGCCACGATCCTATCGCATTCTGGATTAGTTCAGCCGGGGCACCACTTCCCAGTTCATCAGATAAACGCGGGTAATCAACTTTCATTTCCTGACTCACAGGAATTTCCATCGCCAATTGATTTTTCCCAACTGACCATATGAGCGATATCCCCAGGTAAACAATCAAGGCTGAAATCGCAACCGCCCCACCAGCCCATTTCAATCTACCCGGCCATCCTCTACCTCCAATAAAAGCGATAATCCCAATTGGAATCAAAACAACAAACCAAAGTAACCACTTCAAAGACAACCAATTCCTTGCTTGGCCGCGCAAATCATCTATTTGTTGGATTTCATCAGGACCCAGATTGTTGACGATATCCATCTCCGTGATCACCACTCCCGCAGCCATCATCGTAAGCTTTTCTTCTGCTCCGTCCAGGGCCTCTGGGTCGTCTCCTCCAGCAATAAGTCCCACCAAATCTTCCTCAGTAAAACGGATGCCCTCAATCACCTTTTTACGGATGTCATTAAGCTGCTGATCGAACCCATCACCCTGTCCGGCAAAATCTGACAGTGAATAAGCAATTTCACCTGGAATTTGCCCCATCACAAAACTCTCAACCTGTTGATCCATTTTCGGGACAAACGCCTCTAACGCAAGGTTAATCATCGGCCCCCCTGATAGACAAGGCGGGACCTTACCGGACGCAACGGCCTTTGTTGCCGCGAATGCTGCAGCAGATGAAGTACATGCAGGTGTCGCCTCGAGAGTTGATACCAACTTTATACGTGCAAGTGCCTGCAACTCCTTAGCAGCTGCAGCCTTTCTGGCCGTCATATCTACAGAGTAATTCAGATCATCCGCATGCCCCAGTAAATACTCCACCAACGCATCGATCACACCATCACCATGGCCACGAACCCATTCAGGAGGTGCTATTAATTCAACCGCATCTGTGACTTCCTGCTCTGTTAGTGAAACTCCGAACCCAACGGATGTAGATTGATCAACGGTTCGCTGAATAGCCGGATCGATTACCTTCGCAAACACGAGTTTATAGAGCGTGTTGTCACTGGAAATTTTGTCCTTAAGAATGTCTCCAATAATTACAACGCGGTCCTCCAGTTTTATCAGGACGCTAAACCCATCCGAGTCTCCTACGAAATATGGAGTTAACTCATCAACAGTCTGGAATAACTGCTCTTCAACCCATTCCGGTGCAAATATCAACCGGGCATTTGCCTCGTTCTCTTTTTGGTTAAATTCAATACCGAGGCCACTTCCGGATATCTGTGAGTTGAACTCCGACATCTGAGGTACAAGAAGATCATCCGTGAGTTGTTGAACCAATCGCAGTTCTGCAACCAGGGTACGTACCGAATCAGGCAGGTCGCGCAGGCGATCTTGAACTTCCAAGTCGATTTTGAATTCATCAGTTTGGCCCGCGGCGTACGGCACAACTCCTTGTAGGGCTTCCTCGATTTTTCCCCTGAGATATGCACGCGGCACCAGAGTTTCTACAAATAACGTGATGGCAGCGGCAGCAGTCCCAGGATCATCAAACTCAAGAATCGTAGGACTTGATGAATCACCTATCCCGGAATTGATTTCAACTCCTTTTTCGACAACGTCATACACCAAATTGCCGATAATCTCGTCGTACAAGTAATCATATGCCTCTGCATCATTCAAAACGGAGATAATTACATCTGGTTTCGAAATCGTATTCAAGGCGTGATTAGCCGTCACTACTAGGAAAAGTAAAACTACTAATCCAGCTGTGAACACCAATGCCAGAAAATTACGCATCATCGATCTCCGTAAAAATGTTCGTATCCCGAAAGTCTAACGATACCGTAAGGAAATCTAACGCCTTGATATCTCGAATCCCGAATTCTTTTGGCACTATCAAATTATCGATTAACCGCGTCCCAGGTATTGTTGATTAACGGGCAATACAATTGCTTCAAGCATGTTCGCATCCGCAGGGAGAGTGGCCATCAAAAGAGCCGTGCGCCCCATATCCTCTGTTGAAATAAGCGGTTCCGGACCCTCATCGCGACCCGTCGCCGATTTACCATCTCCGCGCCGTTCAACCATTACATTTCCAGGATGAAGCGCACTCACCGCAATACCGTGATCACGGCCTTCTAGTGCCAATGACTGGGTCAGCCCCCAAACTGCATGTTTACTCGTTGTGTAGGGAGATGAACTATGGCGAGGTTTTTGCGCGGCAATACTTCCGATATTTATAATCCTGCCACCACCTTGTTTTTTCATGATCTTGAAGGCTTCTCGCGCGCCGAGGAAAGGGCCCGTGACATTAACCTGCATCACCCGTTGCCATTGTTCCATGGTCAGATCTTCTACTGGGCCTCCGTCGAATGCCCCAGAATTATTCACAAGAATATCCAACCTACCAAACTGGTCCATAGTCTTAGAAAAAAGGCTAACCATTTGATCTTCATTAGTAACATCGGTGGGGATAGAAATAACGGTTCCTGGAGCATTCTTTAGGTCGCTCACCGCGTCGTCGAGCCTTTGAGCATCACGAGCGGCAATGACCACACAACAACCCTCGTCGACGAAGGCTTTTGCAATTCCCTTACCGATACCCGATCCACCCCCAGTAACAATTGCTACTTTTCCATCTAGCTGACCCATTTTGTCTCCTGATGACCACTAGGTCATATTTATACGTAAAAGATCGTTAGGACTAAATACTGTCATCACGGCCACTAACAAACACCCTAGTCCTAACAGCGCACAAAAGCGCGATAACTGTGACTATAGCGAGCACTCTGAAAGTTAAACTCCAGCCGGCGAGAAAGGCATCAGTAACAGCAGGATTACCCGAGTCAGACAACTGATCCAACTGAACCTCCGCACCACGACTAAGCATGATTCCCGCGATTATGGCTGCTGTCAACGCCTGACCAATCACGCTGCCAACATTACGCACGAGGTTGAGAAATGCACTCATCGATCCATAATCACCGCGCCCCACTGTAGAAAGCGTAGCACTCATATTAGGAGCCATCCAAAGTCCCATCCCCAGGCCATTAAGAAATAAAACGAGCATCACAATCACTAGTGATGAATCCTTAACGAAAAATGAGAACCATACGTTAGTTATAACCAAAAACCCAAGACCAATAAACGTAAATTTTCGGAATCCATATTTATCTGACAATCGCCCAGAAAACTGTGATGCCAATCCCATACCTAATGCACCTACGAACATAATCATTCCAGCAGATCTCTGGTCATAACCCATAAAACTTTGAACAAATATAGGCATAAGGAAAAAGGTTGCAGAACCACCGATAAAACCTAGAAATCTCGTAGAGGTAGACCAGGAAAAAGTCGAATTTTTGAAAAACCGGAGGTTCAGCATGGGATCGGGTATTCTCAATTCCCACCACACTAGGGCCGCTAGCAATGCCAGGCTTCCCAAAAATCCTCCAATTACCTGTAGTGATATCCATTCGAACGCAAATGGATTCGAAATAGTCAAAATCAACAAAGATAAAGCTGCTGCTGACAATATGCCCCCAAGCCAGTCAAATCGCGCATCAAGTGATCGGGTTTCAGATCCGAGTTTTGAGTCCTCTAGGACAACAAAAGCAGCAACAATTCCCATAACGGTGGGCAACGCTGTTACCAGAAATATTGATCGCCATCCCCATTCCTGAATAACAGGGCCTGCCACGATCGGACCAGCGGCAGCGCCAATAGCAACAGCTGTGGTTATCATCCCAAGAGCCTTCCCACGCTCGCTACTTGGAAAAACACCGACAATTATTGCGAACACCACAGCCTGCCCCATTGCACTTCCAATTGACATCACCACGCGAGCTAAGATAAGCATTTGAAGATTTGATGCCGAATATGCAAGTAGTGCTCCAGCTACGAAAAGCATCATTCCCACAATGTGAAAACGCTTACGGCCGGTGATATCCGACACACGTCCCAGCGGAAGCATGAATGCACTCATAGTCAAAGAGCTGGCAATTGCAACCCATGTGACGGCCCGTAAAGTGACATCAAACTCATCAGCAATAGACGAAAGTGCAAGGAAAACAATTGAAAAATCCATGACCATCGCAAACAGAGCTATTGCGACAGTCCAAAACACCTTCCAATGGTAATTACCAGTCACGTTGCGGTTAGGATCAGTGATTTCGATTGTCAATGGGCGCGACTGTTCTCAATGTGCAAAATTTGAATGTGGAAACGAAGATGAATTATAGACCTGAGGTGTATGACAGTAGCAATGTTTCCTGCACTATCGTGATAATCTCTCCGATCTTAGTCTGATTACAAATCAAACCTAATTTCGTTTATTGCTATTGGATCGGAACGGTCTATGCCAAATAACTCTACTGATTCGCCACGTCCACTTAAAGTGGTGATTTCGCCGGCCCCACCAGGGGAACAAATAAATGACCGGTGGCCCGTGACCGTTGATGTCGACTGGATCGTCACTGAATATGTCAACAATAAACCCGAACCCTCGGTATTAGCTGATGCAGATATCTACATCGGGACGGATTTCGACGTTGCTATGGGTAAAGCTGCAAAATCATTAAAAGCAATTTTAATTCCAGCAGCAGGCTATGATCGAATAGAGCCAGACGCCGTACCAGAAAACGTGATAGTAGCCAACGCGTACCACCATGAAGCACCAATCGCTGAATGGGTTATGGCAGTAGCACTGGCATTAGATCACGAACTATTTCTAAGTGACAGATCTTTTCGTAATGGAGATTGGTCACAATGGCCGGGACGCCACGGTGCATATCGAGAATTGTACGGACGCACTTTCGGAGTCATAGGTTACGGTGCGATTGGTAAGCGAACAGCACGTCTTGCAAACGCGTACGAAATGAGAGTGATAGCGGCAGGACGAAGAGCAGAAACGTTAAATGAAGCACAAGCAGATGACGTCGAGTACGGTTTTGGAATAGAAGCTATGGATTGGGTGCTTCGCGAATCGGACTTCGTACTGGTTTCCACACCGTTGATAGACTCAACACAAAGCCTGATAGGTGAACGAGAACTAAGTTTGATGCGCCCAAACGCCTATCTAATAAATCCCGCACGAGGCCACATCGTAAATGAAAAAGCGCTCTTCAATGCTCTTGCAAGTAAATCTATTGCCGGCGCAGCAATAGACACGTGGTATGAATATCC
>CAJWJL010000125.1:0-6529 GCA_913042135.1 uncultured Chloroflexota bacterium
TGCCCATTGTTAAAGACCTGTCGGGGTGGGGTTGGGCTTTTGCAATTCTTGCATTGGGACCAGTAGTAGGAATTACCGCTATGCTCCGTTTACGCGCACTTCCAGAATCAAGAAATCTTGCTGGTGGAAAGCGTTAATAGCTTCTCTTTTGTTTGTTGTTTTAACCTTGATTTAGAGGTTTTAGCTTGAGGCTATTGCAGAACGGCGCCTGCGCCTGAATCTCCGTGAACGTTTTCGCGATTTACTTGCACCGTTCAATGAACTTGCAGGTCTTTCTGGCAAAGAGAAAAAATTGTCCTGGGATTGCTTCTTAGATGATTTGAATTTTCGAGGTTTGGTAGTTCCCGGGGATTTTGAATCGGGTTTAATGCCTTGTATTTTTGCTAGGTATTGCCCTGTATGAGAGGTTTTTACGGATGACACGTATTCGGGCGTCCCTTCAGCGACAAGGTTTCCGCCTTGTTCGCCAGCTTCAGGGCCTAAATCAATAATCCAATCAGCGTTTTTGATCAGGTCTAAATGATGTTCGATCAAAATTACTGAATTTCCAGCGTCTGTTAAACGGTGAAGGACCAACATGAGTTTGGCTGCATCATCAAAGGAAAGTCCAGTGGTTGGTTCATCCAGAATATAGACGGTTTTTCCTGTTGATCGTTTCGACAATTCAGATGCTAACTTGATGCGTTGGGCTTCACCTCCTGACAAGGTTGTAGCTGGCTGCCCAAGATGAACATATCCGAGACCTACGTCGGTAAGTGTTTTCATTCGATTAGCGATAGCGGGTATGTTTTCGAATAATTTGCTTGCCTCTGAAACAGTCATATCGAGCACTTCAGCGATGGATTTACTTTTGAATTTTATTTCAAGCGCTTCCCGGTTATATCGGGCACCAAGGCATATCTCGCAGGGCACGGTGACGTCTGGAAGGAACTGCATTTCGATTTGGACGTAACCGGCGCCACTGCATGCTTCGCAACGACCGCCTTTGACGTTGAATGAAAAGCGACCCGCTTTGTAGCCGCGAGCTTTAGCTTCTGGCATTGAAGCAAAAATCTCTCGTATATTTGTGAAAACCCCTGTGTATGTCGCAGGATTGGACCGTGGCGTTCGTCCAATAGGCGATTGATCAATATTTATGACTTTATCGATGTTTTCGAGACCTGTTATCTCTTCGTGGTCTCCAGGACGATCTTTTGATCGATAAAAATATTGCGAAAGCTTTTTGGAAAGTATTTCGTTAACCAAAGTACTTTTACCAGAGCCTGAAACTCCTGTGATACAGGTCAAAATTCCTAATGGGATAGCGATAGAAACATTTTTTAGATTGTTCGCTTTTGCGCCAATGATTCTGATTTCATTTCCATTTCCTGTGCGTCGTTTCTTGGGAACGGGAATTGACTTTCTTCCACTTAAATATGCGCCGGTCAGGGATTGTTTGTTTTTAAGCACGGTTTCAATTGTGCCCTCGACAACCACATTTCCACCGAGTTCTCCCGCAAGTGGACCCAGATCAACAATATGATCAGCTGCCCTCATAACGGCTTCATCATGCTCAACGATCAGGACGGTGTTTCCAACATCTCGGAGATTCTTGAGAGTTCCGATTAATCGGTCGTTATCTGATGGATGCAGTCCAACAGATGGCTCATCGCATACGTACAAGACTCCCATTAAGCCGGAACCAATTTGAGTGGCGAGCCTAATGCGCTGTCCCTCTCCACCTGAAAGCGTTGACGCGGCTCTGTCCAGTGTCAAATAACCTAAACCTACTCGTGACAGGAAGCCTAACCTTGCTTCAACTTCTTTCAATATTTGGGTTGCGATAGCTTGCTCTCGATTGTTGAGTGGATCTTCTGCTTGTCGATTTTTCTTCCCAGACCAAATACCGGTTCGACAAGCCTCAACCCACTTTAGGGCGTTTTCTACAGACAGACCAGTGACCTCTATAACATTCATCCCAAGGACAGTCACTGCTAATACTTCGGGTTTTAATCGGGCACCATTACAGGTTACGCATGGTTGCTGGTTCATATATCTGGCGATGTCTTCTCGTACGCTGTCAGATTCCGTGTCTACGTGTCGACGCTCCATGTTTGGTATCACACCGTCAAAAGCGGTGTGCCATCCATATACGCGTCCTTTTTGAGTTTGGTGTGAAATTTCTAGTTTTTTCCCACCGGTACCGTACAAAATGACACTCAAATGAGATTGGTCTATATCACGAATGGGGATTTCCATTGAAAACCCAAAGTGCTTGGAGAGTGATTGCAAGGTTGAGTGATACCAGGGGGAGTTGGAACCAGATCTAGCCCACGGAGTAATTGCTCCATCATTCAGGCTTAAAGACTTGTCTTGAATTACAAGATTTGGGTCGACTTCAAGTTTGTATCCGAGGCCTGTGCAGGTTGAGCATGCGCCGAATGGTGTGTTAAAAGAGAAATTACGTGGTTCAAGTTCTGATATCGAGAGATCGCAATGAACACAGGCGAAGTGCTCAGAGTAAACAATATCTACGTCTTTATTACCGTTTCGAGCGAGTTTAGACGCAATCAGATTGCCTCCAGTAAGGCGTAACGCTGCTTCGACAGACTCGGTTAGCCGCCCTGGGTCCGTGTCATCACGAACGATTATTCGATCCACTACAACATCAATGTCATGCCACTTGGTTTTTGCTAACTTAAATTCTTCTGAAAGATCACGGGTTTCTCCGTCGATTCGCACCCGTACGAAACCTTCTCTACGAGCTGCCTCAAAAACTTGAGTATGCTCACCCTTCATGTGTGTGACCATAGGGGCTAGAACTTGTAATCGGGTTTCATTTTCCATCGAAAGTATTGAGTCGACGATCTGTTGAATCGTTTGGCGTTGAACTGGTCGACCGCAATTATGGCAATGTGGCCTTCCGGCCCTAGCGAATAATAAACGCAGGTAATCGTAAATTTCTGTGACGGTTCCGACGGTGGATCGGGGGTTTTTCGAAACCCCTTTTTGATCTATAGATATTGATGGACTCAATCCTTCGATGTGATCTACATCGGGTTTTTCCATACGACCTAAGAATTGCCGTGCATACGCAGAAAGGGATTCGACATATCGTCTTTGCCCTTCGGCAAATATCGTGTCAAACGCAAGACTACTTTTACCTGAACCTGAAACCCCTGTAATTACCGTTAGGGTATCTCTTGGTATACGAAGGTTGAAGTTTTTTAGGTTGTGTTCGCGTGCGCCGCGAATGACGATATCTGCATCAGGCATATTTCAGATTGTTGAACCGTGCTTGTCTAGGGATGTACTGTTCATCGATGAACGCTTTTTAATCCAACTTCAATCGAGTGTAACAATCTCTGGTGGATTCTCAGGTTTTTACGGCACTAATCTGAGTCTGAACGCTCAATTTGTTTACTTATCTGGTTACTGTCATGGCGAGTACGAACCTCGTCCATGAAAGGCTCGGATCTTAATCGTCGATCAAGCACATGATGGATTTGCTCTCGCAATATCCTTGAGAGTTGTCGAATATCACTTTCCCTAGCTTTCAGCTTTCTAGCTTGCGTTATATTGGTTTTAGATAGGAACCGTAATAATTTTATTGTGTTCAAGCTCGCTGGCAGGAGTGCGGTTTCCCCCGACGGTTGATAATTATTGTGAATGAGACCACCTCGATCTGGCGAATAGAGATGATTATTTGGCTCTAGTTCAACCCCAGTTTCCACACATCGAGAAAGCTCGGGAGCGAAACCGTTAAGTTGCAAGAGTCTCATCTCAAAGAAACGAACGGTCATTTCTTGGTTTGTAGTTGTTTCTAGTGATTCCAATACGTTTATGAGTAATTGGAATAATGGTCTGTTTGCACCGCTCTCAACGGAAAAACGTTCTGATAATTCTGAAACGTATGCAGCGTGCGAAAATCGTTGTAGATTGTCACGTAAGCCGCGGAAGCCATTCACTGTCGAAACTTGACTTAAACCATGGAGAGAGCGAGTTTCGCGAACAGAAACAATTACATGTCTGAAAAGGTCTAGATGACCTCCGAGTTTGGAATTAGGTTTTCGGGCAGATTTTGCAACACCCCGTATTAATCCATGAACGGGTGCCATGAGGGTCACGATCCGATCTGCTTCCCCAAGATTGCTTATTCGCAGCACAACAGCATCGGTTGTGTATGTGAATGGGCGCTTGGATGTCATTTCATTTGGTCATCGTGATTTTTGATATTCGTTTGGTGATTATTTAATTGTAAATATCATATTCAGTCTTACACGGTTAGAGGTATTTGTTTTCCGTGTAATGTTGGCTTTGGTGATCGTTAGAGCTATTGTTAGCGTGTAGTCTGGATCAAATCTCTACTGTATTTGACCAATTTCGATACCGTGTATCAAAGTTATCTTTGCTGTAACTTATCCAGACGAGTCGCTTGGGCTTTGAGGTATTTCTGTCCTGCTTTCTAGAGCATGAGCTAATGTGGAATCATCGGCATATTCGATGTCTGAACCGCTTGGAAGCCCGCGCGCAAGTCGAGTGATAGTTATTCCCGAGGGGCCGATTAATTTTTGTATATACATAGCAGTCGCATCACCCTCTAGGTTGGGGCTGGTTGCGATGATGATTTCTTCGACGTTTCCATTTTGTAATCTTGAAATCAGTTCTCGTAATTTTAAGTCTTTTGGTCCGATGCCGTTAACAGGCGAGATTATTCCATGCAGTACGTGGTATTGGCCAGAGTAAACATTTGCTCTTTCAATAGCGATGACATCAAGTGGCTCTTCGACCACGCAGATACGAGTTTGATCTCGTTGTAGATCACTGCATATTGCACATTCTTCACCCTCAGATATGTTGGCACATATATTGCATAGGACAATTTTTTCTTTGACGCCAAGAATTGCAGATGCAAACTCATTAGCTTCTTCTTCGGGCATTCGAATCAGGTGATACGTTAATCGCTGTGCGCTCTTGGGCCCAATTCCGGGTAAACGGTGAAAAGCCTCGATTAGTCGGGCGATAGGAGGTGCAGCCGATCGTGCGATATTCGAAGAAGGCATGATTATGTCAGGCCAGGAATGTTCATTCCGCCTGTTATTGCAGCCATTTTTTCCGACGCTAATTTTTGCGCTGTATCCATGGCCTCGTTCACGGCTGCAAGGATTAGGTCCTCAAGCATCTCTACGTCTTCAGGGTCGACGACTTCTCGGTCGATTGTGATTGATTCGATCTTTGAGCCGCCGACTACACAAACTTTCACTACCCCGCCACCAGAGGTGGCTTCTGTTCGTGCCAGTGAAATTTCTTCTTGTACAGCGGCAAGTCGAGCCTGCATTTGCTGGGCTTGCTTGATCATATTCCGATTCATCATTAAAAGGTGATCCTAGATACCTTGGTTGATTGTCCAGAGTCTCGAATAAAACAGGACTCGATAATCATACGTCGTTACCAGTGAGCTTGAAATCTTTAATTGGTGATTAAATCCAATACTGGCAATTGGGATTAATATTGTTACAACGCTTGAATGTATTATCAGCGTTCTTCTTGATCTTCATTGACAATAGTTCCGCCTACTGCCATCGCAGCTCGAACCATTGCACTTTCTTTTTCGGGCGAAACTGATTGTTCGTTTTCGGAATTTATGGTTGAGTTAGTATTTGGATTATTCGTTTGATCTACTTCGCGAGGCGAAATAATTTCCAATTCAAGCTCTGTTCCGTAAGTATCGGTGATAGCAGCTTTCAGTGCGTCTCTTGAACGTTTGTCCTCCATTTCTTCCATGAAGTTGTTTTTAAGGGCGTTGCTTTTGAAGCGCAGTGAAATCTTTCCCGCAACAGGTTCTGGCACCTGTATGTTTCGTAATAGCGGACCAACCGCAAAACGACGGTTTTTGGTACGTCTCGTTTTTTGAATGACTTTGTCCCACTTTTCTTCGGCTGGAGTTCTATCGCGGCGTGGCTTCGGTTTTTCAAATTCGGAATCAGCTACAGTCGGTTGAACAGAAACCGGAGATTGAGGATTAACTGTTCGTTGGTGATTTGTTGCAGGCTCAGTATTTCTTCTTGAATCAACGTTATTGGTAGCAGGATTAATGGTTGCGTGCAGTACCGCTAGTTCTAATGACAAAGGGGATGATGAACTAACTTTCATGTCAGCTTTTCCCAATGAAGTAAGAATATGCAAAATCTGGTTTAGCTTTGCTGGTCGTGCCGCTGCAGACATCGTTGTAGCGAATTCCGAACCCTCACTGATCGAATCTTCCACTCCGGCTTTCATTAGAAGTGCGACGCGCAGTGCATCCACAGCTCCCGAATGCAATGCTCTTAGATCTGCACCTCGTTGTGCTTCGCGGTTTATAACTGTTAAAGCTTGAGCGGCATCTTTGGCAAGAAGTGCTGTAGCAAGCTCAGTACTTATGGCTGTATCTCCAAGTCCTAGAAGCTCACGCGCTTGTGATTCCGTTATTTCAGAGGGTTCTCCGTTCTCACCAGATTGACCGTATGAAACGAATAATTGCTCAAGAAGATTCTCTGCGTCACGTAAGCTA
>CAJWJL010000126.1:0-6527 GCA_913042135.1 uncultured Chloroflexota bacterium
TGGTTTCGTTTGGGTATCAGGACATGACGTCGGACGGTCATGACTTTTTCTGAACGCTGGTTGGTGACCGTGGTTTCCAGATACACAACCCCTCGGTCTCCTTTAGAAGTTTCCCGTAGCTTCAGAATTCTGGAGGCTGTGTATATCGTGTCACCATGAAATGTTGGTCCATCGTGGGTTACCGATTCGTAATCTAGATTGGCTATAGCGCGTCCTGAAATTTCGGTGACAGTTTGGCCAATCGCGATCGACAGGACTAGCAGTCCGTTAACCAGATTTTGCCCGTGCTGGGTATTTTCAGCATAGTTGGCATCGATGTGTACCGGGTGTTGATTTTGGGTAAGTAAAGAAAACCACGAATTGTCTGTTTCGGAGATCGTACGGCCCGGCCAGTGTTTTATAATCTCGCCTTCTTCAAATTCTTCGAAATAACGTCCAAACGTCATAGTAAAATTTCCTAATACTGTTTAGTTTTGTAATCCGGCGTCCCTGAGTACATTTCTGGCTCTTAATATCACCGGCATATCGATCATTTCTCCATCCAGTGACGCAGATCCTCTGCCGGCAGTTTCGGCTTCTGACGCTATATCTAATACCCGTCTGGCCCGTTCAATTTCCGAAGAACTAGGCTTGAAGATCGATTCGATAGTTTCCACCTGTACGGGGTGGATCGATAGTTTCCCTTTATACCCGATTGCTTTTGCCAGCGATGCTTCCTGTTTCAAGCCATCAGGATCTCGGAACCTTGTATAAGGGGTGTCTAGTGCATGAACCCCAGTTGCGCGTGCAGCGATGGCTACAGCGGAACGTGGGTATGTGAGCCCTGGTTCAGCTCCAATTCCAGATACAGGTTCTGTATTGTCGACTGTGCGGCTAATTGACATATCTGCCGAAAAATCTTCTGCACCGAATGCCACCCAACGTATGCGGTCACTGGCCTGACATATCTCGTAGGCGTTGATTACCCCTTTGGCAGTTTCGATGAGAGGCAGGATCGTAATGTGTCCGATCGGTATATCAGCGTTTTTTTCGGCCGCTTGGAGCATCTGGTCAATGATGTTTACGTCATCGACAGTACTGATTTTTCCGATTGAAATCCCAATGATCTCTTTCGATGCAACGGCCGCAATATCGTTTTCCGCCAACCCCGATGATAGAGAGTTCACGCGTGGAACTATGAACTTACTTGCCGTTGCGAGTAAAGGTATGTGCTCGGCCACGATGTCTCGGGCTAAGGTTTTTTCTGCCTGGGGCACAGAGTCTTCCAGATCTGGGATAAGCCATTGCGCACTAAAGCCAGCAGATTTTTCCAACATGCGAGGTTGATTTCCGGGTACAAAGAGTAGGGTACGAGGGTTAGAAAAATCGATTGCCATGCAATGGCTGCCTTTCTGACGTGAGTTAGGAGTTATGAATCATATGATGTCGAACTGCTGCTAGGGAGGGAGTTTTCACTCTAAAACTTCTTATACGATGTAAATCTGTTTTTTTATGACCACATTTTGGTAAGCAGATGTCCAAAGTTTTATTACTTGCAAAAGACACGAATCCGGTAGCTAAAGCGGTCGAGTCAGTATTTGAGAATGACATACTTTTTAAAAGACTGAATCTTGAAAGCACTGACCCTGTTGAACTTGACGATTCGGATATTTTGATAGTTGACGAATTAGTCACTGATCAGCGTTCAATTTTTGATAAGAACCCACCTGGGTTTGTTCATTTCCTCGACTGCAGGATATCAATTCCGCTCGTCATTGAACTTTTTAACGCTCAGGTTCCGGTGGCTGGCATATCACCCGCTATCTCACAGCGCGTTTCAAATCGTGTGCTTGGCTTTGCTGGCCCACTTCATGTCAAGCCTGATGCAGATTGGGGGATTATCGGTATTGGAGATGTGGGCTTTGAAGTTGCGAGGAATTTGACTTTATCCGGAGCAAATGTCGGTGTTGCGGATGTACGTACCCCAAGGGCCAGGACTCTAACCGAACTAAATGTGCGGAGACAGTCGTTAGATTTACTATTGTCTGGTTCCGATGTGATCTCTATCCATATATATCCAGGTCCAACTGCGTGTCCGTTGATTTCTGAACGTGAGATTAATCTAATGAGGCCCGGAGCCACACTCGTAAACACGTCTGATTCTTCTGTAGTAAATGAGAATGATGTGCTTGAGGCTCTTTCGAACGGGAGTCTTGCCGGATATGCAACTGATTGTCCAGGTGACCACATTAACGGGGCTGATGAGAATCTAATTTCATCTGGCAAGCTTTTGGTTACGACTAATCCCTTGACCAATCAAATCGGTGCTGCCCAGCAGATAGCCAAACACGTCCACTCCAATGTTCAATCGTTTAGAGCAGGCCAGGAGTTCACGGGGCTGGTTGAACCAATCGACTTCCCGACTGTGGGTGACCCAAGTTTTTGGTCCTCGAGAATGAGTCCCCGTCAATAACTTTCGAGGCAGTGATCAGTCTGATGCTGTTGCTGTAACTGTTCCGATAAGTTTGTCTATACGAACGGCGCAGGCTTTGAATTCAGGCGTTTCGGTTATAAAGTCGTAAGCATCGGATGTGAGGCGGTTCGTTTGGGTGAGTTCTGGAAATGCAAAACTCATGAATATCGTTCCGTGTGGCGATTTGTCCGTGATTTTTATCGGCACTTCGACTGAACCCCTTCTCGAAGCAATGGTCACTATTTCACCGTCTGAAAGCTCGAGCTGATCCGCATCATCAGGATTTATCTCTGCCATCTCAGAAGGCACGAGTAGGCCAAAGCCACTAGCTCGGCCAGTTTGGGTGCCGGTATGGTAGGTCGAACGGCGTCTGCCCGTAGTAAGGATTATGGGGTACTCTGAATCTGTTTTCTCGGCGGGCGGGATGTGATCTACCGGGGCAAAGTAACCTGGGATTCCTGAATCCATTTCATCTTTGTGTAGATATTGTGTGCCAGGGTGGTCTTCGCTCGGACACGGCCATTGAATACCGCCTTCGTTGTCAAGTCGTTCGTAGCTGATACCGGTGAGTATCGGCGCGAGCCGCCGCATTTCGTCCCAGACGTCGGACGACGTGTTTAGATTTTGTGACACGCCGAATCTTTTCATCACATCAAGCAAGATATCGACGTCTGTGCGTGATTCTCCAACAGGTTTTATCGCAGGTCTAACGCGTTGAACTCTCCGTTCACTGTTTGCAAAAGTCCCGTCCGATTCTGCAAATGAAGCTGCAGGTAATACGACATCGGCCAACTTGGCTGTATCGGTCATAAAAATATCTTGGACTACGATGAAATCTGTTGCTTCCAGTGCTGCTTGTGCATGATTGGTGTTTGGGTCGGAGATGACCGTGTTTTCACCCATTATGTACACGCCTCTCACGCGGCCGCGTAGCATCTGGTTCATTGCTGTTATTTTGGTTATGCCGCGTCGTTTTGGTAACTCAGAACCCCACGCTGCTTCAAATTTTTCTCGAACCCCGGGGCGTTCAATTTTTTGATAACCAGGGAGGTCAGTCGGTAATGCTCCGGAGTCTGATGCTCCCTGCACGTTGTTCTGCCCTCTGAGTGGGTTTACTCCCGCATTCAGCTTTCCGAAGTTGCCACCAAGCATGCCGAGATTAGCGATTGATTGAACGTTATGAGACCCGCAGGAGTGTTCGGTGATCCCAAGTGTGTAGCAGATAGCAGCTTTCCCAGAAGCTTCGGCATATTCACGGGCAGTATCGATAATTTCATTAGCCGGTACACCACAGATTTCTGATGCGTACTCAGGGGTGTAAAACTCCACATGTTTGGCTAATTCCTGAAACCCTTCAGTCCGCTTTTCCACGTATTCACGGTCATATAACCCTTCCTTGATCATGACGTGCGCAAAAGCGTTGAAGAGGGGTATATCGGTTCCGATGTTAATTTGTAGATGGCGGGTTGCCCATTTGGTTAGCTCAATTTTGCGTGGGTCTATCACTATTAGCTTGGCGCCATTACGAACAGCGCGCTTCATTCGTAGCGATATGACGGGATGAGCTTCGGTGGTGTTCGATCCTGCCACAAGTAAAAGATCCGTCCCTGCTAACTCTTCAATAGAGTTAGTCATGGCACCTTTGCCAACCATGACCGCCATACCGGCGACCGTTGGAGCGTGTCAGGTACGCGAACAGTTATCGATGTTGTTTGTACCGATACCTACTCGTGAAAACTTTTGCATCAGGTAATTTGCTTCGGTGACCGATCGGGCTGATGACCAACATACGATGGAGTCAGGTCCTGACTCCTCACGAATTTCTGTGAATCGCTTCGTCATCAAATCAAGGGCTTCGTCCCAGGAAGCACGTTCAAACGCCCCATTTTTTTTGATCAAGGGATATTTAAGGCGCTCTTCGCTCTTGACGAATTCCCAGGAAGCAAACTGACCCTTCACACATAGAGAACCCCGGCTGGGTGCATCGAAATCTGGTTCGGTTCCTTTTAGTTGTCCGTTTTCGCTTAGTAAATGTATGCCGCAGCCAACCCCGCAGTAAGGACAGATCGTTTTTGTTCGTTTGAGGTCTTCGGCTTTTGTTTTTCCTACAATTTTTTTATCTGTAAGGGCACCGGTTGGGCAGGTGTTAATGCACTGACCGCAAAAAGTACAAGGTGATTGAAGTAGATCGTTGTTGAAGAACGAAGCGATGGAGTTTTCTTGCCCTCGTCCGTGAACGGTTATTGCACCTGCCTGCTCCCAATCATTACAAATATTCGTGCACCTGAAACAGGAGATACAGTTATCGTAGTCCCGTTGTATAAATGGGTTTGGGTCTTTTGGTTTTTCACGCGCTACCAGTGATGGGAATGCATCCCATTTTGCGTCATATTGTTCTGCAGCATCGTGTAGTTCGCACTTCTTGAAGGAAATGCATTTTGGACATGCTGTTGGTGATGATGTTTCTGATAGTAGGAGTTCGAGGATCGTCTTACGGTAATCGACGATTTCATCTGAGTGAGTTGCAACTTGCATTCCATCAGAAGCAAAAGCTGTGCAAGCTGCAACTTGTTGTGTTTTTCCTTCGACTTCTACTTCAACAAGGCACATTCTGCATGTGCCTTGTGGTCCGGTACGTTCGTCGTAGCAAAGTGTTGGGACGTCGAATCCTGCTTCATTTATCGCGTCAAGTACCCTTGCCTGCGAAGCGCATTCGATGTTGATGCCGTTTACTTCGACATTAAGTTTTCTTTTGATTTCGGTTGTCATCTATTGATTTAACCCTTAGTGAATTCAAAAGGGTAACAGCGGTTTGAATATGCTGTTGACTATATCTAAGTAGCAGGATTTTATTTATTTAATCTTACTCAGCTTAGGTGACTCGTACGGAGTTAGTGAATTCTTCTGGTTCTTGAGAAAACAGTCGGAATGCGATTACTGTGAACGCACTTCTCTTATTCGATGCCATAAGAACCAGGCGATCAAGGTTATGGCGATTCCTATGATTGGGATGTCGAATGGTTTTGAGACTTGTCGTATTGCATGGTAATTTTCTCCTAGCAGGAAACCTCCCCATGCGAGACCAAGTGTCCATGGTAAAGCGCCAAGAAACGTAAATATGGAGAATTTTAGTACGTTCATGCGTGCAATACCTGCAGGGATCGAAATGAAGCCACGGACACCTGGAATCATTCTTGCAACGAATACCGTTAGTTCACCTCTTGTTTGAAACCATCTATCAGCTCGACTCAGGTCGTGAGGGGTGATTAGTAGGTATTTGCCGTATTTTTCTATAAGGGGACGTCCGCCCCATTTCGAAATGTAATACTCAGCGAGCGAGCCTGCTAAGCTTCCAACCGCTCCCCATAATCCCGCCAGCATTACGTGCGGTACACCATGGCCCTGATCAAGTACGAGGTACCATCCAGCGAGCGGCATGATTATTTCGCTCGGCAAGGGTATGGCCGTGCTCTCAATCGCCATGAGCACGATGACGCCGAACCAGCCCATGAATTCATAGACATCTGAAGAAAATGCGAGGACTGACGTTTCCAGGTTGCTAATCAGATCCGTTGCGAACTCTATCGGCTTATCTCCTAGAACTGTGGACTGACTGGAAGAGTAGGGGAGAGCGTGCTCAATTCCAGGAAAATACTGTATGAAGTCTATCAGTGGCTACAGTACAAAGCCTTCGAAGAATAATGGATTTTGTCTTCAGATGCCTTCGACTGTTTTGAACTGCATGTTAGCCGCAGAGGGCTTTTCTCGCCCGAAACGCCTGATGGGGGACTGCTTAGAGCCTCCTCGCTCCCTTTACAGAACGCTGTGTTGGAGATTCTAGTTAATTGGCCAGTTTATTTCCTCAGCTATGCATTTGTTATTGATTAACTGGGTTCAATCAGGTTGTAGTCGGGGTGACTTGATATGACACGTAGCAACGCTGATATTCATTATTTGGCGAGAGAGATATCAAACAAAAGCGTATTGATGCGCAAAAATATGTGAATTTAATGTTCAGAGTGATTCGAGATAGAAAAATTGCTAGAAATTATGTATTGTTTTGAATTAATATAAA
>CAJWJL010000127.1:0-6484 GCA_913042135.1 uncultured Chloroflexota bacterium
AGTTTCGAATTTGCTCAAAATCCGAGCTTATTTCAACAGCGAATTTAGACTAATCGAGTGTTATACTTCGACCTTGCCTGAACCGCTTGGGCGGTTGAGGCCTGATTTCAAAGTTTTCTTATCGGTGCCGATGTTGCGAGCATATCATGATGAAATTGGGGTTAAGCTGTAGCGGTATCCCAATGCAACAATGATCGGTATTGAGCGTCGTAATAAACCACATATACACGCCGCCTCTGCGGCGCGTTTCGCGTAAGAGTCTGAGTTATTGAGTAGATTTAGAGGTTTGATCCTCATAGCAATAATGGTTATTAGTGCGAGTTTTGCACTAGCTGTTTCCGAAGTTAATATTTTCGGATTTGTCCGTGGTGGTGATAGCCCGCTAGGCCTAACCCTTGGCCTGGATCTAGAAGGTGGGACTCATCTTGTCTACAAAGCCATGCCAGAGGATGGGAGAGAACCGACCAAAGATGACATGGAAGGCTTAAGAAACATAATTGACAAGCGTGTCAACGAGTTCGGAGTTAGCGAGGCTAGCGTCCAACTCCTCGGTGGAGGCATCGATTCTGTACCGGACCGGGTTCTTGTTCAGATTCCAGGTCAAACCGGTGCTGCTATTACCTTGAATTTTGATGCTGACACTGTCACCGCTGAAACGCTTCAGGCATTTTTCAGAAATGAACTCGGGCGTCCAGAGGCCGTGGTTACTCGAAATGAAAACGGTTCTTTGGTGGTCCAGCTTGAGGATATTCAAGGCGAATCAGAAGCGGATGAATGGCGAGACGCGATCATTTCGCAATACCCGGTAGCGCTTCAAGTGGGATACGTTTTGCCACAAGCGGATCCGCCGGCAGTTGGTGAAGATGATGCGGAAGAGTCTATGTCAGATGAAGAGACAGAGACTCTTCCAACATTAGATGAGGTCAGGGGAGTATTTGCATCGGTGGGCCGAAGTGATGTTGTAGTTGATGCTGTTGTTGGAGCAGAAGGGCTCTTTTCAATACTGATGTACGGTCTGGATGTAAATACTACTGATGAAAGTGGCAGTCCTGTTCTTGGTGAAAACCAACGTATTATGGCTGCACTACGAGAAATTGGCACCGTACAGTTCACTTCCAGCCAGGGGACTCTGACTCAGTGGACACTGGGTGGGGGCGTGCAAGAAGCTAAGAACTTGATTGGTAAAACAGCCCAACTTGAATTTCGGTATCGAGAGTGTGGCGATATCTTGGCTCCATCAGATGACATGCCGTGGCCACCTAATGGTCTCTCACAGGACGAGTGGGTGATTGAGAGGTGTTCCAATCCTGCGTATTTCACCGAATCTGCGACTGAAATTGACGCGGCTGACCTTGATGATGCCTTCCCAGATATTTCAGGTGGTGCAATTCCAAGACCGATCGTGACTCTGGTTTTCAATGAAGATGGCGGCAAAGCTTTCTTCAACGTTACAGACCGTGTTTCTCGCCAAGATGATCGACTTGCCATATATCTGGACGGAGAAGAGCTTGTTGCTCCGAGCGCTCAAGCAGGGATTACAGGCGGTCGAGCAATTATCGAAGGTGGAAGTTTTACAACTGAACGGGTACGGACCATCGCCATTCAGCTTAGATCCGGTGCTTTACCAGTGGGCCTAGATTTAATCCAAGAGCGTAATGTTGATGCAGTTCTCGGTGAGGATTCTTTGCAAAAGAGTTTGATTGCTGGTGGGTTCGGACTCATTATGTTGGTTGTTTTTATGGTCGCTTATTACAAAGTTCCTGGAGTCATAGCGTCCATTGCGCTAGTAGCGTACGCTGTTCTTTTACTGGGAATTTTCAAGATGATTCCAGTCACGCTTACACTTTCAGGGGCCGCTGCTGTTATTTTGTCGCTAGGTTTTGCTGTCGATGCAAATGTATTGATAGCTGAGCGTACTAAGGAAGAATTGCGATCAGGTCGTAGCTTGCTTGCGGCTATCACAGCCGGTTTTGATAGAGCCTGGCCATCGATTCGGGATGGGAACGTCTCGACCATCATTGTTGCTATCGTCCTATTTTGGTTTGGCGATCGATTTAGTACAAGCGTGATGCAGGGGTTTGCTCTCACCTTGGCGATTGGTGTGCTTTTGAGCATGTTCACAGCATTTTTCGCAAGCAGGCTATTATTGCGGCTTATCGCCTCAACTCGGATAGGTGATAAGCCAAATTGGTTTGTACCAGTGCGTGATCAGACTCCACCTAACACACCAACGTCCGGGGGTGTTTCCTGATGGACATTGTTTCAAAGCGTCGGATATTTCTAAGCATTTCATTCGTTCTGATTGTTATCTCAGCGGTCATGCTAGTTTCACCCAGCTTAAATCTTGGTATCGACTTTACCTCGGGGTCAACGGTGACCTATCAGTTTGCTGGAGG
Organism: uncultured Chloroflexota bacterium; assembly: GCA_913042135.1. Lineage (GTDB taxonomy): Bacteria > Chloroflexota > Dehalococcoidia > Lucifugimonadales > Lucifugimonadaceae > Lucifugimonas. Next base: position 2,397 of record CAJWJL010000127.1, read on the forward strand.
AAACCCTGGTACAGACGCCGTTTCGGATGCGCTGGCCAGGTCGGGGCACCCCCAAGCAATAGTCCAGGCTTTGGGAGATGATCAGTACTTTATTCGAACTGAAGACCTTGGAGTTTACGGTTTGGATGCCATCAAAGAAGAAGTGGGTAAATTAGAGGGTGGTCCTGCGAAGGTTCTAGATACATCGACTGTTGGTGCATCAGTTGCAGAAGACACGGTTCGAAATGCTATTACTGCAGTTATTGTGGCCGTGATATTCGTGATGCTCTACATTATGTACGCTTTCCGTTCAGTTCCTAATTCTTATAAGTATGCCTTTGCTGCAATTGTTGCACTCGCTCATGATGTGCTTATAGTTTTGGGGGCTTTTACGGTTTTGGGAATTGCAATCAATGCTGAAGTGAATGCAATTTTTATTGTGGGGATTCTTACTGTTATTGGTTATTCGGTGAATGATACGATCGTGATTTTCGATCGTATTCGTGAAAATGTAACACTCGCACCAGGGCGCGACTTTAGAGCTACCGTCAATTTGTCGATTAATGAGTCAATTACTCGGTCAGTAGGAACCAGCCTTACCACAATGACGGTGATCCTCGCGATATTGTTGTTTGGAGGGGCTTCCCTGCGAGATTTCATGATAGTTCTCCTCGCAGGTGTGATTGTCGGTACATACAGTTCAATATTTGTCGCTGCACAAATACTCGTGCTTTGGGAGGGTCGTAGGTTCCTTCCATGGCGCCGGCAAATCGTTTCAACTTGAAAGTTGGATTCAGCGCTCGCACCTGAATGATTGTTGGACTACCATGCAGTAATCTACCCTTGGTATGTTCTTCTAATGATCTGATACGAGGAGTTGTTGCGAATGCTTATTGGTGCTCATGTTTCTGCTGCAGGTGGAGCTAATAAAGCGATAGCTCGAGCCGAAGAAATTGGAGCTGAGTGTTTCCAAATATTTGCTTCATCTCCTCGCATGTGGTTGTCAAAGCCCATTCAAGACGCGGTTGCGCACAAATATGAAGCAGAAATAAAACGCGCTGGCATGGGTCCTACAGTTTTGCATGGCAAATATCTGGTGGCTCTTGGTTCTGACGACACCCAACTTCTCGCAAAATCTGAAAACGCTCTGCAGGCTGATATTGCAGCTGCAAATAAATTAGGTGCATTAGGCGTTATATTCCACCCCGCGAGTCATCGAGGACAGGGGTTTACTGCGATAGTAAATCGCTTTTCAGAGTCCGTTTGCAAAATTCTTGAAAACGAGCCAGGGAATTCCCTGTTGATGCTCGAAACGAGTGCTGGATCAGGGGATCATATCGGATCTAAATTTGAGGAGTTAGGAACTTTAATACGAGCAATAGGGCATGATCGAGTTGCCGTTTGTCTTGATACGCAGCACGTATGGGCCGCCGGGTATGATATTGCTTCGGTTGATGGGTTGAATGCGACTATGGAGGAGTTCGATCGTGAAATCGGTTTGGGCTTACTGAAATCGGTGCATGCGAATGACTCTATGCGGGAACGTGGCTCTTCTGTGGACCGGCACCAAAATATCGGAGATGGTTCAATTGGGATCGAAGGTTTCGAGACTCTCATGGCCCATGAGGTGTTTCAGGATGTGCCCTTTTATTTGGAAGTGCCGGGTACTGGTAAAAGTGGACCGGACAAACCTAATGTTGATTGTTTGAAGTCGATTCGCACCAAGGTTGGTGCAAGGCGTTAAGTAATGCAAGTGAGCAAAGATATCTTTGAAGATTTCGTGCGTATTGCGATTGCTTCATTACCTGAACGGTTTATCGCTAATATGGGCAACGTTAGTGTCATAGTGGCTGATCGCCCATCGCCGGATCAGATAACTGAGAGTGGACTTGGACCTGATGAGGCACTTTATGGGCTTTATGATGGTGTGCCACTTACTGAACGTGGCGGGTATGTGCCTCCTTTACCTGATGTGATCACGATCTTCCAGAAACCTCTTCAAGATGGGTGTCGCTCGTTAAAACAACTTGAGGATGAGGTTCGGAAAACCGTTATGCACGAATTAGCCCATTATTTCGGATTTTCCGATATTGAATTGCAAGATTTGGGATTAGGCTGATGACCGCCGTTTTGATAGTGGCTTTTGACGGGTTGCAACCGTCACAAATTGATCCTAATAGAATGCCTGTTTTAAGCAAATTTGCTGACGCTGGCGTCCGATTTTTACATAACCACTCGGTATTTCCATCTGTTACTAGAACAAATTCAGCGACTATTGTCACTGGTGTAAGACCTGGAAAACATGGTCTCACCGCTAATAAATCGATGTTCCCTGAATATTCGACTAATCAAGTTGTTGATGCATTACATCCGAAACTTTCAGAAATAAACCAACTTACAAAAGGGAAACTGCTTTTTGTACCAACAATTGGAGAGGTAATACGCAAACATCATTTGCAATGGGTATCTGTAGTTGGAGGAACCAGTGGAAATGCTTACGTTCAACATCCCAATGCTGCCGAAAATGGTCATGTTGTAATCCATCCTGAATTTACTAATCCGTCAGTACATTCCGATAAGATCAAAAGCCAATATGGTGATTGGCCATCTAAAAAAGCTCCTGCGGCCGATTTGATTCGCCGTACTGCGGATGTTGCGATTGGATATGCTCTCACCGAATTAAATCCAGATGTACTGATGGTTTGGTTCCCAGAGCCTGACACGTCTCAACATGCATTTGGCGTAGATAGTCCCGAAGCGAGGCGCATGATTGAACTCGCCGATCGAGAGCTTGGTCGAATCCTGAAAAGAGTTTCTCAGCAAGGGTATGAGCCGGATGTATTTATCGTTTCAGATCATGGTTACTCGACCATTGATTCGGTAATTGATGTCGACAAGGAGTTAAGTGCTGGGGGATTCAATATTGGATCCGAAGAAAACAGCGTAGTTACTGCCGACAACGGTGGTTCGGTTTTGTTTTATGTGCCAGGGGCTGACAGTGAGCTTTCAGCGCGTTTATTACGTTGGCTCTCGGTGCAAAGATGGGTAGGTTCAATAGCGACTGATATACCTAACGATGGGACTGCTCAATTTGCAACACTTAGTGATATCGGGCTGCGTGGTCCAAGAGCTCCTCTGATTGTTGTGACTATGCGATCATCGGCATCAGGCGAAGTCGCGCCGCTTGCCAGTTTAGGCGCCGCCACTGGTGGCAAGGTCGGACTGGGGTCACATGGTGGCGGCAGTTCTGCTGAACTCCACAATACTCTGATAGTGCGTGGACCTTCATTTAAATCCGATTATCGGTCGAAGATTCCCAGTGGCAACGTAGATATTGCACCAACAATCCTCCATTTGTTTGATATTCCCGTGCAGGGTCACTTTGACGGACGAGTCTTAACAGAGGCTCTGCAGCATACAGGTATGGAGAATGTGAATAACTCTCATACACTTATGGATGAATCCAGCAAATCGAAAACTGGAGCGATCACTAAGGCCCAATATTTGCATACCGAATACATGTGCCAGTTCGGTTAGCGTGTTAATGCGTGTATAAACCTTTAAATTGCCTTATGGCGCTGGCTATTAAGTTCTAACTAACCTGGCAGGGCTTAACAACCATCTAGCGGAGAAACCGGCTATCGCCAACGCGCCGAGTTATACCTTTTGAATCCATGTGTTCGAGTACAGCCAGCGTGTATTTCCGGCTGGTGCCAAAAATATTTCTAACGCTGGCGATGGTGATCTCTCGGCCATTAATACCTGAATCAATAATCTTTGATTCCATTTCTTCATAGGCTTTAGTGGGATAGACGATTTCTTCACCGACTTTAACGACGTCACCACGTTCAATCAAAAATTGAAGGAGTTCTATGTCTATATCTTGGAGTGTCGAAGGGCTGAATCGATCATTTGTTATCTCTTTCAGGTATTTGTCAGCTTCCATTTCCTGATCGTAAGACAATGATGTGGTGTGTTCGATAAGTCGAATCGTGGAGTCACTTGTTGCTATTTTTTCTGACTTTATTAGTGAAGCCACTGCAGCGTTGAACGGGGAGGATTTTAATTTTAAACGTCCGCGGAAATCTTGCAGCGGCATTCCTGGCCGT
>CAJWJL010000128.1:0-6482 GCA_913042135.1 uncultured Chloroflexota bacterium
AAACCACTTCGAAATTTTTGGCTGCTTCCATACCTGGCCGATAATCTCCTAAATCGTCGGTATTGGCACCATTCGCCACCTTGGTTATACCTTCCGCAACAGCCACTTGTTCAAGGTGTACGTACAACTCTGTCTTGCAATAGAAACAACGACGTCCATCGTTAGCCAAATATCGAGGATCTCCGATTTCATTTGTATCAACAACAAGATGCCGCCATCCTTTAGTTCTAGCAAGCGCTATTGCTGCTTCAAGCTCCTCTGGAGCAACACTGGGTGACCGTGAAGTGACAGAAAGAGTGTTCACGCCTAATACTTCATGAGCCACAGCCGCAAGGAAAGTTGAGTCTACGCCACCGGAGTACGCGACTATCAACGACCCGTATCCACTGACAAGTTTTTTCAAGTCAGCAAACTTCAGACCCAAGGCCTTATCAACAGTAGCGTCGTCTTTCATCCAGAAGGAATCTCCACTTTAATTTCTGGTTTAACTCTTATAGAACTGGCTTGCAAAGCGAATCTTACAGCCTCAAGGACATTACTTAGTCTGGAAACCTTGACGGTATTGTCACTTCCTGTATCTCCAACAGCAGATGGGATCAAGCAGTCCTCAAATCCCAACCTCGCAGCTTCAAAAATACGACGATCAGCTCCAGGAATCGACCGCAACTCACCGGCCAAACCAATTTCACCAGCCGCAGCAACGCTACTTATGACGGGTCTATCCATCATAGAAGACGCTATAGCCAATGCTATTGCCAGATCGGCAGCTGGCTCCTTGATTTCAAATCCACCGATCACGTTGATCAACAGATCATGATTTGCAAGCGGCAATTTCATGTGCTTGGCAAGAACAGCGACAATCAGATGTAGTCGTGATAAATCAACGCCATTAGCGACACGCCGAGGTGCAGACAAAGACGATGCAGTAACCAAAGCTTGAATTTCCACTGCGAGCGATCGTGTCCCTTCAACTATTATCGCAATGGCGGATCCTGATGCCTCTTTTACACGTTGGTTCATAAACACTTGGGAGGGATCTGATATCCCATAAAGCCCTTCTTCGCGCATCTCGAAAACCCCCAGCTCGTCGGTAGGACCAAACCGATTTTTGACCCCTTGTAGCATCCGGAGTGGACCGCTCGTATCACCCCTAATCTGCAGCACCGTATCAACCTGATGCTCAAGAACTCTCGGACCCGCTATCGATCCATCTTTCGTCACGTGACCGCTTACAACAAGTGATACATGATTCGCTCTGGCATGAGAAGACAAGAATGACGCACATTCCCTGATCTGGGAGATGGTGCCAGACGATGAATCAAGGTCAGGATGGGTAGCGGTCTGTATCGAGTCAACGATTACGACAACCGGTTCTGCCTGAACCATATGAGCTGCTATTTCGACAACATCCCCCGTGGCCACCACAAATATTCGGTCACCTGAAATCCCTAAACGTGAAGCTCGTAGATGAATCTGCTCCAATCCTTCTTCGCCAGTAGCGTATAAGACTTTTTGCCCCGCCTTTGCAATAGCTGCAACTGCCTGAAGTAAAAGTGTGGATTTCCCAATACCAGGATCACCTGCAAGCAAAGTCGTTGAGCCGACAACGAAGCCACCTCCCATAACTCGGTCAAATTCTTTAATTCCAGTGGCGATATACTCCATCCGGTCGGTCGAAACATCATTCAACTCAATAAGCGGTTCCACTGCCGATCCATGCGTGAGGCTATCAATACCATTTCTGTGACTTAAGTTAACCTTGCTTTGTTCGACTGTGTTCCATTCTTTACATTGGTTGCATTTTCCAACCCACTTAAAAGTTTTGTGTCCACACTCACTACATTGATATAACGTCTTTGATTTTTTTGGCATCGTGCAAATGAGTATCCTATTTCTCGTCGCTGCGAGCAACAATTAATGACAATCGCCATTTTATTAAATCCAGTTATCCTAATCTCTATAACAAATCATTCGACAAATTAAGTATGTATCTGGTCAGCACGTCTCAAAGTCACATACACGTAGCAATGCTGCAAAATACATAACATGTCAAGGGATATCCATATGAGTGAACTCTCTAAATCTGCCGCCACAGTAGGAGATCTACTGGTTCAGCGAGGCGAAACGATTTCTGTAGCCGAATCATCAACTGGCGGACTAATATCGGCTGCATTGTTAGCCGTCCCGGGAGCTTCAGCTTATTTCGTAGGGGGAACCGTGGTTTATACGAAACCTGCCCGTGATGCATTCCTCAAAATTGACTTGGACAAGCATCCTGGAATCCGCTCGGCAACAGAATCGTATGCGCTCTTGCTCGCACAAGGCAGCCGGGAATGCCTGACAACAACATGGGGCCTCAGTGAAAGTGGAGCGGCTGGGCCGACCGGTAATAGGTATGGAGATGATCCAGGTCATACATGCATTGCAGTATCTGGCCCCTCAGACTGTTCCAAAACCTTTGAATCTGGAGTTCAAAATAGAGAAGCAAACATGCAGTTATTTGCAGAACAAGCACTAAAAATATTCGAGCTAGTACTGAGAAAATTTTGAGTTTATGAAAACAATCTAAGGTTTGCCGTAACAATAAAAAAGGGCAGGAGGATTTCCTGCCCTTTTCACTGATTTCAAAATCAACCATCAGGTACTACTTACAGTTTGTTTATCGTCCGAATCTGAGGAGCTACTCTTTGTTCTACGAGGTTTTCTTTTCTTCTTTGGGGTCTGTACAACAATTGCACCATCAATAAAATCAAGTTCGACCGTATCACCTGCACCGAACTCATTTCGCAAAAGTTTCTCGGAAAGCTCATCCTCAATCTCATCTTGAATCAATCTGCGCAACGGACGAGCTCCCATCTTTGGGTCAAACCCACGCTCGACAAGGTAATCACGTGTCTTATCGGTAACTTGCATCACCAGCCCATGCTCCAAAACACGTCCTTCTACTTCCTTCATCATAATGTCTACGATCTCAAGAATATGAGAACGCTCTAATGGATGGAACACAACAGTTGAATCTATACGGTTTAGGAATTCTGGCTTGAAACCATTATGAGGATCCTTAACTGCTTCCAACACTCGATCTTTAACTCGCTCATAATCCAATGTCTCTGAATCTTGCCGTCCAAAGTTAAATCCAATTCCTCCGCTACTTTGAATCAAACTCGACCCCAAATTCGACGTCATAACAATAACGGTATTCTTAAAGTCCACTTTGCGACCTTTAGAATCGGTCAGATGACCATCCTCGAACACCTGTAATAAAACATTGAAAACATCTGGATGAGCCTTCTCAATTTCATCAAGAAGAATAACCGAATACGAGCGACGCCGAACAGCTTCTGTCAACTGGCCTCCCTCATCAAATCCGACATAACCTGGTGGGGCTCCGACAAGTCTTGCTACAGAATGCTTTTCCATGAACTCAGACATATCCAGTCGAACCATAGCGTCTTCTTCACCGAACAGGTATTCGGCCAATTTTTTTACACTATGCGTTTTACCAACACCGGTTGGACCCAAAAACAAAAAAGCTCCGATTGGGCGTTTGGGATCTTTCAACCCAGCGCGTGATCGACGAACTGCTTTCGATATCACTGATAAAGCCTCATCTTGCCCAACAACATTCAAACGAAGCGCTTCCTCCATCTTGATAAGTCGCTCTTTTTCTTCAATGTCTAAGCGCGTAACAGGTATCCGTGTCCACATCGCAACGACTTCCGCAATATCGTCAGCGGTTACTTTTGCTTCACCAGCATTAGGATTTTCTTTCTTCCATCCGGCATCAAGTTGTTCAATTTTTGTGACTAATTTCAATTCACGATCGCGCAGTTCTGCAGCAGTCTCATATTTTTGAGCCGAAATAACTTCGTCTTTTTCAAGCCGAACTGCATCAAGTTCCTTCTGTGCTTCGCGGAGTGGTTTGGGCACAGTTGAATGCTTGATTCTCACCCGTGAAGCAGCTTCATCAATAAGATCTATGGCTTTATCAGGTAATTGCCTGTCTGCGATATAACGGTCAGCCAGTGTTGCAGCCGTCTCTAAAGCCTCATCCAATATCTCTAAGTCATGGTGCTGTTCATACATACCTTTGACACCACGCAAAATTTCGACTGTGGTAATCGCATCAGGCGCATCAACCACAATTGGCTGAAAACGACGTTCCAAGGCTGGATCTCGTTCAACATATTTACGATAGTCATCCTGGGTAGTGGCACCTACAACTTGCAATTCACCACGAGCCAATGAGGGTTTCAAAATATTAGCAGCGTCCACCGCACCCTCTGCAGCGCCAGCACCAACCATAGTGTGCATCTCATCAATAAAAAGGACACAATTACCAGCTGTCTTTAACTCTCCAATGACTTTCTTAAGGCGTTCTTCGAATTCACCGCGATATTTGGTGCCAGCAACCAGCGCTCCCATATCCAGCGTTACGACACGCTTACCCTGAAGTGTTGCGGGTACATCTCCATCTACAACCAGGTGGGCAAGTTTTTCGACAATTGCTGTCTTTCCAACACCCGGCTCACCAATAAGTACAGGATTATTCTTAGTTCGACGACTCAAAATCTGAATAACACGTTGAAGTTCGGTATCTCGTCCTACAACAGGGTCGAGATCCCCGTCAGCGGCACGTTTTGTCAAATCAACTCCCAGCTCATCCAAAGCGGGGGTACGGCTCGTGCGAGTGTTTGAACGCGAACCACTTGACTGGCCAGAGCTCTGTTTTTGGATAATACCGTTCGTCTCTTCACGTACTTTTTCTAGACCCACTCCAAGGCTTTCTAAAACACCAGCAGCAACTCCTTCTCCTTCACGCATAAGACCGATCAGAAGATGTTCAGTCCCAATATAGTGATGGTTAAGTCTGCGAGCTTCGTCAACAGCCAACTCGATCACCTTCTTAGCGCGCGGTGTTAGGCCAATTTCACCTGGGGTCGGGCGTTCTCCACGACCAATTATAAATTCGACGGCTGAACGAACTTTTACCAACTCGACGTTTAGATTTAAAAGTACCCGCGCGGCTACACCTTCGGTTTCTCTTACAAGCCCGAGCAATATGTGCTCGGTACCAATGTAATTATGGTTGAACCGTTGAGCTTCTTCCTGCGCAAGTGAGAGAACCCTACGCGCCCGCTCCGAGAACTTTTCAAACCTGCTGGGCATTTAGCTCCCTTCCCAGATAACTGCTGTTGTTCGTTAATTATTACTCACTATCTTCGAAAATTTCTCCGAAACCATCAGAGACTTCCTCTGACGGTTTCGGAGTTTCAGATACTTCAACATCTGATCCATCAACAATTTGCTTTAAGCTCAGACCTAAACGACGACGCTCCGGCTCAATTCTGATGATCTTCAGTTCCAGCTCGTCTCCTTCGTTGACCACATCCTTGGGATGCTTAATCACCTGTTGAGAAAGTTCGCTTATATGTATAAGTCCTTCAATGCCGCGATCAATACGTGCGAATGCTCCAAAATTAGCAAGCTTAGTCACCGTTCCAGTGACTGTCTGGCCAATCGAAAATTTAGACTCAATTTCATCCCACGGTTCCGGTTGTAAGCGCCTTAAACTCAACGCAATCTTAAGGTTTTCCCGGTCCACGCGAAGGACGAATACGTCTATCTCTTCACCAACAGTGACGATTTCATCGGGGCTTTTCACAGGTTCCCACGATAATTCAGAAATATGAATCAGACCGTCAGCCCCACCAAGGTCTACAAATGCCCCAAAGTTAGATATGCCAGCAACGCGACCCTTCCGGATCTCACCTTCGGTCAACTCTTCAACCAACCGAGACTTCTGAACTTGCTTCCAGGCTTGCAGCGCTGCTCTTTCTGAGAATATAGCCCGATTTCGACGCCGATTAAGTTCAATAATCTTAAAGTCAACCGTCATCCCTATAAAGCCTTCCTTAGGCGGCTCACCGCCTGGAACATAAAGCTCGCGTGCCGGACCGATTAACTGGGATAGCGGGACGAAACCTTGCACGCCTTCAGATTCAACAACGGCACCGCCGCGGTTTGCGCCAGTTATGACACCATTGCAGGTCTCATTATTATCCATGGCTTTCTCTAAGATACGCCATCCCTGTTCACCACGAGCTCGGTCAACAGATAAGATCGAAGAGCCCTCGTTTCCCTCAGGGTTTACCACATAAGCAATTATCTCATCGCCTACTTTTAATTCTTCTAAAACCTCAGGGGGTAAAGATCGCATCTCTTTAGTGGGCACAAATCCCTCGGATTTATAACCGATGTCTACGAGCATGCCTTCAGGCTTCCGGCTCATGACGCGACCATCTATGATCTCTCCTCTACGGAGAATCTTCGAAGGAAGGAACTCCTCGAGAAGGTCTGCCATCGTCATTTCGCTCTCAGCAGGCTTCTCGGCAACGGCGACAGGAGCACTTGTCGTGTCATTTGCCTCTTCTTCAGTAGCCGTAGCCTCAGGAGTAGCTGTAGCCTCAGGAGTAGCCGTG
>CAJWJL010000129.1:0-6461 GCA_913042135.1 uncultured Chloroflexota bacterium
CTCCAAGCACCTTGATTAATAGGGGCAGATCCGTAACCTGCTCAACCATCGCAACCGGCCACCAGAATCGCCGCATGTACTCCCCGCATGGCGTACCTGGCCCAGTGCGGGTTAACTCCTGATCGTCAGTCAGGATCACCGTCTGGTAATACCCACTGTAACCTGTCATTTCTGATTTGCTAAAATTTGACATGATGAAATTCTTACTTGCTACAACAGACCCTATCGAGAGACCTTAAAGTCGGTTGATCTACGTAATTGTGCGTACAAACATCGCTAAAAGACAACACTAATTTGCAACTAACTCTAATTGGCATATAAATCTACTGGTTCGTTCAGTCCTTGACTCACTGATACTACATTATGGAAAACATTGTTAAGCGCCTAGGGGAATATCTGACCTTGAACTATGATCAGGCCCGAAGCATGCCCCCTGAGTTTTATACGTCTGAAGAAGTTTTCGAACTCGAACAAAAACAACTTTTCCGTAAAGAGTGGACCTGTTTGGGTCGGATCCAGCAAATTCCAAAAGCTGGCGACTACTTCGCAACAGTCTTGTTGGATGAACCACTAATCGTGGTTCGAACAAAGTCAGACAAAATCAGAGTACTGTCAAATGTCTGTCGGCATAGAGGGACTGTGCTGGTTGAAGGCACCGGAAACACTAAAAGTTTTACCTGTCCTTACCATGCCTGGAGCTACGACCTTAATGGTGAATTGCGCCGTGCACCTTTGATTGAGGATCGAACTGATTTTGTTCGGAAGAATTGCCGGTTGCCAACATTTTCCAGCGAGGTGTGGGGCGGTTTTATCTACGCTAATTTAGACAGCACTGCTCCATCACTCTCACCACAGTTAGAGGGACTGAGTGCATTAATCAAGCACTATCACATGGATGACATGGTTGAACTCCATGCTGAAGAAAGCATCTGGGAGACTAACTGGAAATGCCTCACTGAGAATTTCATGGAGGGCTACCATTTATCAACGGTACACCGAAAAACACTGCACCCTATTACGCCAACTCGGTTATGCTCTCACTTCCCTGCCGGCGAAAATTATTTCGGATACTTCTCTGTTTTCCCAGACAATCTACCACGACGAGGACAGTACCATCCAGATCTTACTAACGACGAACGACAACGTTCTGTTATGTTTGCGATTCCCCCTCTTCACGTAGCCGGTGTTTCTGGTCATAAGGTGACATATCTCTATTTGCATCCCGAGTCTGTCAGTACAGTCCGGGTTAGACGGGGCATTGCCTTTTCGGATCCTAATATTTCAGATAACGATCACAAAAACGTCGTTGACCTATTTGAAAAAACAATGGCTGAAGACAAAATTCAACTAGGTCGGCTTCAACGGGGACTACAAACTCGGTATCTAGACACAAGCCCACTGGCACCGGCAAACTATGAAGGCACTGTGTGGGATTTCTACCATTATCTAGCTAGAAAAATTCTATAATGATCTATTAACCATCTGCTTCGACCACTTGCTAACTTACCCCGCTATGAACAAACCAACTACTCAGCCAATAATTGAACTGAATAACGTCGATAAATTTTTTGGTGACTTTCAAGCACTCAAGAACATTAATTTAAACGTCGACGTGGGTGAAAAAGTTGTCGTGTGTGGCCCGTCCGGCTCAGGAAAATCGACCATGATCCGCTGTATTAACCACATTGAATCACATGATGCCGGCACCATTACGGTGGATGGGATCGAACTCACGGAAGACATGAATAATGTGTTAACGATACGCCGTGAAGTCGGTATGGTTTTTCAGCAATTTAACCTTTTCCCACATTTGACCGTGCTAGAAAACTTGACACTTGCACCAATGAAGGCCCGCGGCTTATCCAGCAAAGAAGCAAACGACATTGCAAAGCAATATTTGGAGCGAGTTCAAATTCCAGAACAGGCCAACAAATACCCCAGCCAACTGTCAGGTGGCCAGCAGCAGCGGGTCGCGATCGCACGAAGTTTATGTATGCGACCAAAAATCATGCTGTTTGATGAACCAACTTCCGCTCTCGACCCCGAAATGATCAAGGAAGTGCTCGATGTGATGGTGGAACTGGCGCACGAAGGCATGACTATGGTGGTGGTCACCCACGAGATGGGCTTTGCAAAGACCGTGGCCGACACTATGGTTTTTATGGACTATGGCGAGATTGTTGAGATTGCGCCGCCCAGTGACTTCTTCACCGCACCTAAAAGCGACAGAACCTCCCTATTTCTGAGCCAGATCCTCTCACATTAAATCTCGCAGGGGTTTCGACGTAACCGCTGCCCGTGCCCCGCCAACGCACAAATCTGAGAATCTTCTGCTGGGAGGGGTACGACAGTGCCTCGATATTAGATCCCTTTCGATCCAGACACGCCATCAACATCGAAACCGAATCACTGATATCAGATTCACTCGCTGCACAACGCGTTTCACCCCCATCGCTCGAAACAAAATTCGATGTACTTAATATCAACAATGCGTGGGTTCAGAAACATCTCTACCCAAATGGCATTGTTCGCCCACTCGAGAAAAATAGATTTGAACACGAAGAAGCGAGAATAATCCCGACACTGGCCAATCTTGATCGGTGGGGTTGGTCCGCAGATGGCCAAGATAAAATCGGTGTCTGCCAAAGATTTGGTTCATTCAACCTAGTCGTTAATTCTAATAAAATCTCACACGACCTCGCGGTAGATGAGGGTTTCCAACTTGCTGACGATCCAAATCTATACCAACGCTATGGCATATTGCTTTACGATGATTTCAATCTATTCCATATCTGTATCGCTGCTGGACTAAATCCGTTCAACCTACTTAGTCAGGATGAAGAAGATCAATTTGAGCAAACTGCCCGAAAGTGGTTCAAAAATGCAGCTATAACAACACACGACCACCATGCACTTAATCACGCACTCATCGACAACAGAATTGATTTTTATCTCAGTGGCGGAACTTACACCGCTTCACCTGCTCGTCTCGATGGAAATCATCAGGTGACTGCAATTACCCCCGCAGGTGGCCCAATTAACGGACGGGGGGGTATAGTATTCACCGAAGTTACCTGTGTGCTTGACCATGCACACACATCGCCTTGGGCTGATCTGTTTCTAGACTACATCCTCGAATCTGATACATGTGTGAAGATTGCGTTTGCGGATGGAACTTGTAACCCAGTCCTACAAATGGGTGACAGTAAAGTCATGTCAGCCTTCTCTAGTTTACAGCTGCAAGCAATTCAATGGGATACGCTGGAAGAAGATATAAGCCGATGTGTTGATTACAATCTAGTACCTAATTCGGTCAGTTTATTAAAGCGACTACACAAATCAAGGGAAGAGCCAACACCGAATTAACAACAAGTCAGGTATCTTTTGCAACCTGACTAGGCCTATACATTTCTGAAATCCCCTCTCGCACCAACTAATTCGCGACAACATCTGCCATCTCTAGATAGTGCTCAGAATTATTAAGACCACTCACAAATCTCTCTGGAATTCCGCTAAGACCAACTAACGCGCCCGATAAACCACCCACTAATGCGGCACGTGCCATGTTATTACCCCCCGCATTAATTGCGGTCAGTACAGCCATCTCAAAATTTTCGGGGTAGCGGTGAATTAAGAAATAGGCAGCTGGAAGCATAAATCCCAACGTACAGTTCATTCCGAAAAGACGGCAGACTACGACTGGGTCGAGGTTGAGCTCATGGTTTGCACCCATCTGTGCAGCTTCGTTTCCTATCTGGAACCTGATATCGGGAGAAACAGTACGATCGCAAATAAATTTGTCATTGCCGAGTTGTGACATGTGGGTACGAATATCTGAAAGTGGTATCCCCTGTATCAACGCTTCCACTGCGAGAGCATAAGTGAGTGACTGCCCTGCGACGTAGGAATTATTGTGCGTCAACCAGATATTCTCGTACGCTTCAGCAACAAGCTGGTGTTGATTGTCAATTTTTCTCGCCACCAGGCTAATCGCGCGAATTGCAGCTTCGCCTGTGTCTGTATCACTCCCCGCCTCGTCCCATGAAATTCCCGCCGCCTTGTTTTTCCATAGGTCCCGAATCGCTCGATCTGTAAATCGTCCTGACATTGAAGTCCCATCTATTTGTTTGAGAAACTGATTCACACGGTCAGTAAAGTCATTTTTTTTATATACACCCTCATTTTCATAAAGCGACTCAAGCAACATGACAGAGAATTCACCTGTCTGCGACAGATCTCCTGACCTCAGGCCCAGGTCATGACGAAGTTTTGCCACTTTTCCCCAGGTATCTTGTCGGCTTGGACTCGGATCTTGGAAATCTGATATCCACGTTCCGCAATCTCGTTCTTGCTCCTCAATGTTGTAATACCAATGACACCCCATTCCAATCGAATCTCCGATTAGGCTACCGATAATTGCGCCCATCGCTCGATCTTTTCGTTGATCAATCATACTTGCTCACCCTTTTACCAATTAATTATGGTGTAATTATTATTTCCCTTATAACACTGAATAGCCTAAGTCATGCTTTAAAGGTTTGAATATGTCTTAGTCTAAACCCAGCCGCGCTACTTGTAATTCTTCGCCGCCGCCAGTAAATTTGGCGTTGATCTAGTCTCATTCGGATCAATCAGTAGATACGTCCTGTTTTCTTGATAATTAATCGATAAGTTAGATATCAAAGATGGGTCCATACTAAGTCACTAGTTAAGTTACAAAAGAGGAGAAAATTTTGAAACTACTTAAAATGCTAGTTGGTGCGTTGATTTCGATTGGCATGATGGTCGGTGCGACAAATATTGCTTCGGCCGACAGCGCGCGCCAATCATTGTCTTCAGACAGCGCACTGGAACAAATCAAAAAACGCGGCACACTGCGTATTGGTCTTTCAACATTTGTACCTTGGGCAATGCGGGACAAAAAGGGCGACCTGATCGGGTTTGAGATTGAAGTCGGCAAGAGAGTTGCTGCCGATATGGGTGTCGAAGTCGAACACATACCCACCGCCTGGGATGGAATCATACCCGCCCTGCTTGCCGGCAAGTTCGATGTCATCATCAGTGGTATGTCCATCACAATGAAACGAAATTTGACGGTTAACTTTACGCACCCATACGCAAACACTGGCTACATCCTTGTGGCCAGCACAGCGATGGCACAAAAGAAAGGCCTAAAGACACTGGAAGACTACAACTCTTCTGACATCACTATCGCAACGAGACGTGCTTCAACCGGTGCTATCGCCGCCCAAAAGAATTTCCCCAAAGCGAAGTTGATATATTTTGACGATGGCACGATGGGTATCCAGGAAGCCGCAAATGGAAAAGTCGACGCAACAACTTCGACCCCACCAAAAGCCGCCTACGATATCGAAAAACGTCCTGGCAAGCTCTTTGTCGTAGACGAAACGCTAATGTCGCCGACGCGAGAAGCTTTTGCTGTTCGAAAAGGTGATCCAGACATTCTTAACTGGTTCAACAACTGGATTGATAATGTCAAAGCCAGCGGTTGGCTGCAGGAGCGGCACGCTTACTGGTTCACGACGCGTGAGTGGGCGGACCAATTGCCAGATTAAGTTATAAAGCTATTTCTAATTAAGTTTTGAAGGCCGGTCAATCTCGATTGACCGGCCTTTTCTTATCCAGCCACATAGAAAATTGAATCACATTATCGATACGATTCGGATCGTTTTTCAAGCCTTCCAAAAACTTTAGCAAGTCCATAACAAATCACAAAGTAGAGCACACCCACAAAGATCCACACCTCGAATAACCGTCCCGATGAATTTGCAACCTCCATCGCAATAAAAGTCAACTCTTGAATTGAGATCAATGACACTAATGATGAATCTTTAATCAGGATAATGAACTGACCAGCCAGCGGAGGTATAACACGCGCCAAGGCCTGGGGAAGTACGATGTAGCGCATGATCTGCCATTTAGAAAGCCCCATGCTTTCTCCTGCTTCGTATTGCGCCTTGGGAATCGACTGAATACCAGCCCGGACAATCTCAGTGACATAAGCTCCAGCAAAAAGAGAAAGGCAAATCACACCCGCGATAAAATTGGTTAACAATTTCGGGTCTGTCGCGAGCCAGCCAATGATTTTGAGAGCTCTAGGTGATGCATTTCTCACAAATTCTTCAATGCCAAACAGAGGCATCAACATTCCTGCGATAAAGAAAAAAAACACAAAAATGAACACCAGCGGCGGTATATTTCGTATTAGTTCTACATATGTCCGGCTTAGCATTTTGGGAAACACTCGCTTACTGGTCCTAAGAATCCCCATAAGTCCACCAATCAATGCCGAGAAAACGATACTCCAGAGTGCCAGTTTTATGGTTGTATACAATCCCAATAACAGAAGATTAGCAACCCACCCACCAGTCTCATCATCTTTTCTAAATAGATACATTGGAACTATGGTCCAATCCCAGTTATAGGCCAGCACTCGGTTT
>CAJWJL010000130.1:0-6455 GCA_913042135.1 uncultured Chloroflexota bacterium
CGTAAGTGAGATACAAATCGTTGTCGCGGGCGTAGACATAATAGTCCCAGTATGCCTTCGCCCGGTCCTTATCATATTCCTCGAACAGGTCCAGGCCCATCAACTGCCCGGTGATAGCCGACGCCAGGTGATCTGGTGAACGCCCCATAAACCCTGCATGCTGTTCCGCCCAACTGACCAGTGCCCGGCGCCGGGTGACCAGTTCTTCATAGGTTGTCGGCATCTGCCAGGCCCTGTTCACCCGACGACCGCTGGTTGGCGATTCGAAAGTCATCAGATCAGCATTTGCTGGGTCCGCCTGAAAATCGTAAAGACCGGCTGCGGTTTTCACGGACCGACAAAAGGCAGCGTGACAAGTCACATCATCGACGAGTTCGCCATCAAGGTAGACGGCGCGGCTATCCAGCAAGCTTTGGAGATGCTCTTCAGCATTTTTTATAGGCAGATCGGACATAACACTACTCAATCGATAACACAGAAAAAATAAATTATAGATGGTTTGCGCCACTCAGCGACAATTTCGACAACCGGCCTCACGTCTAAATTTTCATCAACGACTCTAAGGCAAACAATTGAGGAGTCGAACAGTCACAATCCCATGATCAATACACCCTAACAAATCGGCTGTGATATTGTGGGACCATGAGCTCAAACGCTTCTTTACCAAATATTGCTAAAACACCGTCAAAAAACCGGATTCAAGCGATCTGTTTGGCCACTCGCAATATGTCAAAGAAGCCGGGGCGTCTTGCGACAACTGCTTAATGCGCCAGCACGAACCAATTCCTGCCGACAATAGTCGTCCACAACCCGAATCGGGTTACGCAATTGCCGTCGATATTGGAGGTACATTTACCGACGTAGTCTTATCTGACCGCCGAGGTAGAACATGGGTCGATAAAACGCTGACCACCTATGACGACCTCCTGGATGGTTACTTTCAGGCTGTTACCAAAAGTCTTAGAACCGCAAAACTAAAGTCAAGTGCAGTCGACGACATTATTGTTCATGCCACTACCGTTGTGACCAATACCCTGATTCAGCGCAATGGGGCAGCAACAGCATTACTAGTCACAAAGGGATTTCGTGACATTCTGTCGATGCGCGACGAGAACCGCTTTGATATGTATGACCCCCAGATTGAGTTCCCTGAACCCCTGGTACCTCGCGACTTGACTTATCCGGTCACAGAAAGGATCCGTGGAAATGGGGAAGTGCTGGATACGATTGATCCTTACGAGATTGAACAACTTGTACCGATACTCATTGGTCAGGGTATCCAATCCGTTGCAGTCAGTTTTCTAAACGCCTACAAGAATCCAGTAAACGAAAGACTCGTCCGCGAGACCTTGAACCGCGTTGCTCCTGAACTATATGTCTCAATCTCCTCCGAGGTAGCGCCCCAAATTCGCGAATACCTACGAACCTCAACCACTGTGGTCAACGCCTATACACAACCGATCACTCGACCGTATCTAACCGAATTGGTTGAGAAACTCAAAACTCACGGATTCCCCAATAAACCCCTGATCATGCTCTCGAATGGCGGCACGGTTGGTGCTGACATGGCTAGTAAGCATCCGGTCAGAATGATCGAATCTGGCCCTGCCGCTGGGGCACTGGTCGCTGGTCATTTTGCCAAGAAGCTCCATATCGATGAACTAATGGCCTTTGACATGGGAGGCACGACCGCCAAGGTTTGCTTGATAAAGGGCCAAAAGCCGTCAGTAACTGGTTTGTTTGAAGTCGATCGGCGATACCGATTCCAACCTGGCAGCGGATATCCAGTTGCAATACCTTCGATCAATCTCGTTGAAATCGGTGCTGGAGGTGGTTCCATTGCATGGATCGACAGCCTGGCGCTGATGAAGGTTGGGCCTCAAAGTGCCGGATCAGAACCTGGACCTGTCTGCTATGGGCGTGGCGGCAAACAACCTACGGTCACCGATGCGAACGTTGTTTTGGGTTTGCTCTCACCGGAGAACTTTCTCGGGGGAGAGATGCCACTCGATAGAGAAGCGGCCGATCTGGCTTTTTCCAGCCTCGGGCATAAAATCGGTATTTCTGCAGAACAAGCAGCTCTTGGGGTTTATCGTCTAGTCGGCGAAAACATGGCGGGCGCTGTCCGGGCACACGCAACGGACCGTGGCATCGACCCGCGCGGTATTCCTGTCTTAGCATTCGGGGGAGCTGGGCCTTTGCATGCTTGCTATGTCGCCGATCTTCTTGAAAGTAAAACAGTCATTTTCCCTCCAATGGCAAGTGTACTGTCCGCTTTTGGATGTCTGGTTTCACCAGTGCGACTGGATCTCGTCCGAAGCTCAATAGGATTGCTTGGACAACTAGATTGGGAAGACGTAAAAACCCAGTTCAAAAATATGGAAGATGAGGGCCGTGAGGCGCTTACTGAAGCTGGTATCTATTTAAAAGACATCCAGTTCACCTATGGTGCTGATATGCGGTATCGTGGGCAAGCCAACGAAGCAAGCATTGACTTCGATGAAAACCCACTAGTTCACAAAGAAGATTCCACTCTACGTAAAGCTTTCGAAACACACTACCATCAACTTTACGGCGTAACGCTTCCAGATGTCGATATCGAGGTAGTAACTTGGCGGGTGAAGGCTATGGGACCACCAGTAGTCCGCAATAACCAACCTGAACTGCCGGTCTCAGAAGCCAAGGTACAAGAACAACGCAAAGTTCTCTTTGAATCAGGATTTCATAAAACAAACCTGTATAAGCGCTCTAGCATCCCAACCGGCCAGACCATCTTTGGACCCGCAATCATCGAAGAGCGTGAAACTACCATTGTTTTGCCTCCGCGATGGCGGACAGAAGTTAACGATATTGGTTGTCTGGTGGCCCAAAGGAATTAAACATTGGATCCTATACAGCTCGAAATCTGTTGGAGTAATCTCATCGCACTAGTCAGCGAGCAGGCTAAATCACTGCAACGCAACGCATTTAGCCCAATTGTTCGGGAAGCGGGAGATCTGGGAACCGCCCTTTTTGATGCTCAAGGACGAACCATCGCGCAAGCGGTCACTGGCACACCTGGCCATATCAATTCACTGGCAGCTACCGCAAAAACTCTGGTTACTCGATTCCCTCCAGAAACGATTTGTGATGGAGATATTTTTATAGTTAATGACCCCTGGCTAGCTGCTGGTCATTTCTTTGATATTACAGTGATTACTCCGGTCTTCTACAGAGCCCAGCTGATCGCTTTTCTAGGCACCACCGTGCATCACACCGACATCGGTGGATATGGGTTAGGAGCTGGTGCGCGTGATATTCATGAAGAAGGGCTGTGGATTCCGTTGTGCAAACTCTATGACAAAGGGAGACCAAATGATCTGCTGTTCGATATTATTCGACATAACGTTCGCACACCCGAAGCCGTCAGTGGAGATCTATCAGCCCAGATATCCGCAGGTCACTTGTGTGGCCAGCGACTGATTACCCTCTGTGAACGCCATAAAATGGATAACATTCAGGAACTTGCGGATGCAATCATCAGTCGTTCGGAAGTGGCAACTCGAAATACGATTCGCGCACTTCCGGCTGGCACATACCATGGAGCCACGGTATTCGATATCCCTGGTGGTGAAACCATCACACTCAAAGCTGCAGTGACCGTTGATTCCGATAACGGTGAAATACTGATTGATTTCTCTGGATCATCGGCTGCGAGCTCTCAGGGAATCAATGTAGTACTGAATTACACCCATGCTTATTCGACATTTGCTGTTCGAGCCAGCATCAATCCTGAATTGCCAAACAACCACGGCTCCCTCGCGCCGATCAAAGTAACAGCTCCTGAAGGCTGTATTGTTAATGCAAGATATCCCTCTCCTCTAAACGCACGCCACATTGTCGGAATGTTTGTACCGTTTCCAATTCTGAATGCTCTTTTCGAGGTAACGCCGGACAGTGTTGTATCTGAAGGTGCAGGAGGACTGTGGACAATGCAGATCCAAGGGTTCGATGAATACGATGCACCGTTCACCAGTACATTGTTTAACTACTCCGGTGGAATGGGTGCAAGAAGAGAGAAAAATGGCCCATCGACGACCTGCTATCCATCAGGACTTTCAGCAGTACCGATCGAAGTACTTGAAGCATCTATGCCAATCTTGTTTGACCACAAAGAAATATGGGCTAACTCTGGGGGGAACGGCCGTTATCGAGGTGGTGACGGGCAGCGGATTCAGTTTCGCCTACTGACAGAGAAACCCTGGGTATTGAATGCCATGTGCAGTCGGGTAGACCAATCAGCACAAGGACTGGATGGTGGACTACCAGGTGCCGTTGGTCGTTTTCTGGTTTCTGGAAACCCAACAGGCGTCACCAAGAAAATTGAAATGAAGCCCGACGATATTGTGACCATGTATACCCCAGGCGGGGGTGGATTTGGCTCACCAGTTGCCAAATAGTTCAAAGAAATCGAGCTGAAATCAAAGTGAGCCAACGCTATAACCACACTGCAGTGAGCCCAAATAGATTAGGAGACTCGGCATGTTAAAAAATGGGGATGAATATTTAGCTAGTCTGAAAGATGGTCGGGTGATTTACATCGGCGATGAGCTCGTGAAGGACCCTACATCGCATCCTGCGTTCGAACAAATATCGCAGACCTATGCCGAACTTTATGACCTAAAGATGGCCCCTGAAAACATCGATCTGATGTCCTACCAGGAAAATGGTGAACGCTTTGCCACCTATTTTCTCAAACCCCGAACCCAGGCAGAACTGGAAAAAAGAACACAAGCCCATCGTTTCATAACTGAGTGGTCTTACGGCTTGCTCGGGCGCTCTCCCGATGCAACTGCGAGCAACGTTACCGGCATGGCGATGAAGCCCGATGTACTTGAAGAAAGCGACGGGGGCTTTCCAGATCATCTCGCAACTATCTGGGAACATCTTCGAACCAATGATATTTTCCTAACTTATGCGATTGTGCCCCCACCCGCGGCTCGAAACCCGGAATATTACCAATCCAAAGGGATCGATTCTCCGACTCTTCGCGTCACCAAAGAGGACGATGCCGGAGTTATCATCAATGGCATGAAATTTCTTGCGACCAGCGCCGCAATCGCAAATGAAGTTATCGTCGGAAATATACTTCCGCTAGCACCTGATCAGGCGGCGGAGTCGATCACCTGTATTATTCCTTTCAATCTTGAAGGGATGTCACTTTGGTCAAGAAAACCCATAGCTCAGGACATTAAATATGAATTTGAGGCTCCCCTCAGCTTCCGCTACGACGAATCAGACTGCATGCTGGTCTTCGAAGACGTGCATATCCCTTGGGAGAAGGTCATCGTCCACAACAACGCACCCCTCTCCAGGGATGTGTTCATCAAGAGTGCTTCCCATGTGCTCTCGAATCATCAATCAAACTGCCGGTTTCACTCGAAAATGCGATTTCTACTCGGCATGGCCAACATGATTACCAAAGCTACAGGTGCCCATAAGATTCCCGCGGTACAGGAACTTCTCGGGCGACTCGCTGCAATGGAAGCTGGATTTGGAGCCCTGATAGATGCTCAGATCTATGCCCATGAGAAGGTCAATGAGGAGTTTGTGCTTTATGCTCGTCGTTACATGTATGCCGGTTTGGCATGGGCTGCAGAACATCACTCGTCACTGCTCGAAACCGTTCGTGAACTGATGGGGGGTGGTGTTTTTCAGTTTCCAGCAAGTATTGATGTCATTCGGGACTCAAAACTCAAAGAGATGTTTGAGAAGTACTGGTCCAACATCAATGATCCTTCAGTCGAACGTATGAAACTCTTCTCTTTGGCATGGGATCTAGTTGGTTCACCTCATGCGAGTCGCTTACAATCATACGAGAAATTTTTTGTTGGACCAATTTTCGCAGTAAGAAATTACAGTTACATCAATGCACCATGGGGTGAATTCGACAACATTGTTCAGAACTTAATGCAGCAGTACGACGTGCCAGATTTTACTGACTAACGCTCTCTCCAGTTGGACCAAAAAAAGGTCGGCAGTTACCACATTGCCCATAAAAATCAAAAGTCAGTTGCGCCAGTCCCCCCCCTTCTATATGGTACAAGTAGTGGGATACCGTCGGTCATTCACAATGTGCGACTAAGATTTTTTGTTGCACCTATCGTAGAACACACAATTGAATCGCTGACTCGCAATTAGATCATGCTTGCCCAACAAATCATCAACGGACTAATGCTTGGGGCCTCTTATGCTCTAGTCGCGATTGGGTACACGATCATATTTGGTGTATTGCGACTACTTCATTTTGCCCATGGTGAAGTATTCATGTTCGGTGCTTTTATCGGACTCCAGATTGTACTCGCGTGGTCAGGGGTCAACATCTATCTGGCAATTATCTTTGCCATGCTCGGTACAGGTGTCATCGGCGTCATCGTCGCACTGATCGCCGTGCGCCCTATCAGCAGCAAGTATCC
>CAJWJL010000131.1:0-6409 GCA_913042135.1 uncultured Chloroflexota bacterium
ATGTCAGGGTGTCCGACAGCACCTAAGAACACGGCATTGAATTGTTCTAGTGTTTTCAGAGCCGTTGAGGGCATCATTTCACCGTGCTTGAAATAATAATCGGAGCTCCAAGGGAACTCTGTGTAATCCCATGTGATCCCGTATTTGGGTGCAAGGGCATCCAGTACCTTCATGCCTTCGTTCACAACGTCTACGCCTATGCCATCGCCTTTGACGATTGCGATCTTATGAGTTGGCATTATTGATAATTCCTATACTTGCTCATGTTTAGAACCAGGGTACGAAACGACGCACGTCTTTCGCTGTATTAACATTTATGGCAGCGAATACTTTGCCGTCAACTAGATCGTTCTTCGATGATCTCCAGGACAGCGGCGATGTCGTGCTCGTTTTTACCCTGTGCAATCATTTCAGCAAACATGCGTTGCACTTGAATCGCCAAGTCCAATGCCAAGCCTTCATCGCTTGCAAGTTGTTTGATGATTCCCATGTCTTTGTCGAGGTTACGCACCGGAGCTGCGGAATGTTCGAAGTCTCGTGCTGCTGTGATTGGCGCACTCCGATCGACCATTGTGCTCCCGCCCCAGCTCACCGCGAGTAGATCAGCCGCTATCTTGATGTCGACACCAGCTGAGTTTGCCAGTGCGAAGGCCTCAGCTGCAGCCACAGTGTTAACTCCCACCAAAAGTTGATTTATTAGTTTCATAGCGGTTCCGGCACCGCTCGGGCCCATTAACTTGACGTTAGCGCCCATCTTTGCGAAATATTCGTGGGCAATTTCGAATGCGTGATCACTTCCGCCGACCATTATGGATAGAGTGCCGTCTGCAGCTCCTCCAGGTCCGCCAGAGATCGGAGCGTCGAGGAAGTGAGCGCCCACAGCTTCAGCAGCTTCGGAGCAGGCTCTTGAGGTCGTAATGTCCACGGTACTGTGGTCGACTGCTACCTGGCCGGGTCGCATAGTCTTGATCACACCATCATCGCCAAGCAATAAATCGCGCGATGTTTTGACGTCAGGCAGGCACACCAGAACAACATCAACTTTTGATGTTAAATCAGATACTGATGTAGATCCCTTGGCCCCTTTGTCGATCATGGCTTCAATTTTTGATTGTGTTCGAGTGAAAACCGTCAGATCCGCACCTTTCGTGAGGAGATTGTCTGCCATACCCTGTCCCATATTTCCGAGACCTATAAATCCTACTGGCATTATGTAACTCCTCGAATCAATGATTTAGAGTCGACGGTTGCGGAAAACTAAAGTGCCTGGAGGAAATTAGTTCCGTGAGTCGGCGCACAGATTATAGCCAGAACTTAACATATGCTTGCTAAATAAGACATTGATTTGCTCGGTAATAATCAGATGAGATCAAAAACGGCTAACCGAAAGACTCAAGCCCGACTTAATCATCGATAGTTTTGATGTTAGTCGAGTTGCCTTAATCTGGGGTCGAGTCGGTCTCGGAGCCAATCCCCGAAAAAGTTCAACGCCATCACAACCAGGAAGATGGCAAAGCCAGGCCAGAACGAAATCCACCAGGCCTCTTCAATGAACTGCCTGCCGTCACTTACGCTTTTGCCCCATGCAGGAATCGGGTCGGGTATGCCAGCGCCCAGGAAAGACAGAGTGGATTCTGTAAGTATCAACTGACCCACCCGAAGCGTAGCAATAACAAGAATAGTACTAAGAGTGCCAGGCATAATATGCCTTAAGATTAGCCTGAGGTGAGAAGCTCCTGCTACTTTCGCAGCCATTACATATTCCTGACTACGAATTGTTAGAACGTCTGCTCGAACTTGTCGTACGAAAGGTGTCCACGCGACCAGCGCGATTATAAAGATCACTACCCATAAGGCAGCTCCACCCTGGTGCAGGAATTGCTGTGCAATAACGAGCGCGATAAGAATGAACGGGAGCGCCAGCCAAACGTCCACAATTCGCATAATTACTTCATCGGTCCAGCGTCCAAAGTAACCGGCTGCCAGCCCTAGGCTGACCCCGATTATGACTCCGGATGTTAGAGCATAAAGGGTTACCTGTAGCGAGATACGAGCGCCGTATATGATACGAGAAAGCACGTCACGTCCAAGATTGTCCCCGCCGAGGATGAATTTGGATCGAGGGAACGAATTTTTCTTGGCCCTGGAAAAAGCAGATTTACCCTTCGTGGTTTCTAGATCGAAGTCGGCGGGATTAGGCACAACATTGTATTCGGGCATTGCTCTGCCCCAGGTCGGAGGAAAATTACGGAATCCGAGAGATTGTTCTATGGGATCCGCAGGCGAGATCACGTGAGCGAATACGCCCGTGACCAACAGAAGAGTCATGAGTAATATTGGTATTAATGGCCATCTACGTAAGAAATACCAGGCTTGTGACGCAAAGGAGCGCTTCTGGACTTCGCGCTGTAGAGCGCCCATACCGGATTCAGCCGGTATTGTGGTTGTTTGAGTTTCAGACTGGTGGGTCATAGCGTGGTAATAGGCTCGTTATAGGTCTGGGGTAACTAGTCGTATCGAATTCTAGGGTCGATGTACGCGTACAGAAGATCTGTAACGAATGTCGTTGCCACAATGAGAATCGTGAAAAAGAACACCGCTCCCTGAAGAAGCGGGAAGTCATTGTTATTTACGGCCGTTATCGCCATTTGCCCCATTCCCGGCCACGCAAAAATGGTTTCAACCAGTACAGTTCCGTTCAGCAAGCCAACCACGCCAAGTGTTGCACCGGTCAATGGTTGTATCAACGCGTTCTTAAAAGCGTGTTTCCAGATGACCATGTTATTGCTAACGCCCTTGGCCCTGGCCAGACGCACATACTCAGAATCGAGTACCTCTAACATCGCTGCCCTGGTGATTCTCATGTAGAAAGCGAACCCGCCAGCTGCGAGCGTTATAGTTGGCAGCACCAGGTGTTTTACATCCCAGATTCCATCACCTCGGAGCGCAGGGGGGAATAATCTCCATTGCACAGCGAACAACATAATCAGTACCAATCCCAGCCAGAATGATGGCACAGCCTGACCTAATAAGGCCAAGAATCGACCAATGTAGTCCCCAAAAGACCCTCGCCAGACAGCCGATAAGATTCCAAGGGGGATACCTACCATGAACGATAGTAAAAACGCAGTCCCCCCGAGATGTATAGTCGATGGAAGTCTCTGTGTAACGATTCGGGATACTGGCTTACGATCGAGGATCGTTTCTCCCATATCGCCCGTAAGTGTTCTTCCAAGCCATAGGGCATATTGGACGGGGACCGGTCGATCCAGGCCAAGTCTTTTTCGGAGGGCTGCTTCGCCTTCAGCGGTTATGCCATAGCCTGAGTTTGCGTAGAGCAGTAAAGGATCACCGGCTAATCGGGACAGCATGAAAACTGCGAATGTAGCAGTAATTATGCTGACGAGAGCGAAGGTAAATCTTCTAAGGATGAATCGACGCATTGGTTCCTTGAGTTTGGGGTGTACAGTCCGTTTTCACGATGGGTGAGGCTACCATAAAATATGCTATAGCGAAGTCGTAAATAACTTCAAACTGCACGTTTTTTATTGGTTTAAATTACTGTCATAAAACCAATAAGAAGAGGCCCACCGTGTGGTGGGCCTCTCCTTTGTTTTCATCAACTACTGTAGCAGTTGAACGGTTACTAAAACTTTGGACTATTTGAGTTCAAGGTTCCAGAGTGAGTTCAGGTTGCTGGCAGCTGCCAAGTCCATCTTGAAGGACTTGATCTTGTTGTTGTTGTAGTAGAAGGCGTCCGGTATAGCGACCACACCTGGTTGCAGGTTCTGGTCGTATACGTAGTCCAGATACTCGTTAGCAGCAGCAGTTGCTGTTGCGGTATCTGATGCTTCTGCCATTTTGGTGTAGAGGTCAAGAATCACTGGAGATTCGAAACCACAGCTGAAGCCACCACGTGTCAGAGTCGTCTGAACAAGGCCCTTCGGGAAGTGCCATGGGTTAGACGCCCTGCCCTTGTCACATGAAGTGATCCATGGGTGGGTGTTGGCGCGACCAACGACAGTAGGTCGGAACGTCGCGTATGAGAACTTCAGGGAGAAAGTCGTGAGTCCGATGTCTGACCAGAAGCCAGCAACAGCATCAGCAACTTCACCCGTGATTGAACCACCACCACCGAGCTCGGGTCCAGCGTAAACAGAGATCTCAAAGGCATGGTCGCCCAGAGGTCCATCTTTACCGGCCTGGCCGGTGTTGTAGTCATTCTCTTCGGCCAGAATCAGTGCCATTGCACCGTCCGGGTCATAGGGATACTCATGCTCGCCAGTCCAGTTTGCGTGCTCAGCGCTGAAGTATTCAACGTGAACAACTTTACCGAGACCGGCAACGAGAGTTTCGTTTACGAGGTCACGGTCTATTGCAATGGCCAAAGCTCGGCGAATGTTCTTCGCCTGTTCTAGGTCACCGTCGCCGTGTGAGGAGCCAGGCTTACCAATCCACGGAAGGTCGTGGACGAATGTTGCCTTAGGCGGAACGGGGTCACCAGTTTTTGCCAGGGTGTCTTCCCAGAGGTTTCCGGAGAAGAACAGACCAAGCTGAACAGCTCCACCAGCAGTACTCTGTGTGAACGTGGTCAGGTCGAGTTTAGCTGCGTCTTTAGGCTCGAGGTGGGCCATGTCTACTTCACCGGTGCGAAGTAGAGCGAGTCGGGTAGTCGGCTCAGCTACCTGAATGAACTGGATGCGTTCTGTTTTCGGCTCGAGATCTGCTAGCCAGTGTGTACCTTCTCGGTTCACAATGGTGTAGGACTCGCCAGTTATCCACTCTTCTACCTGGTAAGGACCTGTGGCCACAATGCGGTCCGCAACAAAGTCGGCGCCTTGTTCATCAAAAGCCTTCTTTGAGAAGACGTTAAATGCTTGGCCGGACTGGCTGACGTAGTCGTCTTTCCAGGTTGAGTCGTAGGCTGCGAAGTCGAAAGTGATCGTAGTGTCGTCAACGGCTGTCCATTCGCCCCATAGACCGGCAAAGTCACCGGCTTGTCCATGAATGGACTCAGGGTTTGTGGTGGCGTTAGCGTCATTCATTGACCATGCAACGTCAGCTGCGGTCATTTCGCCTGCGTCGTATCCGTCGACAACCTGGAATGGTACGCCGCTCTGGATATTTACAGTAGCGCTTGAAAGGTCACTAGCTATAGTGAAATCAGTTGCAAGCCACGGAAGGTGGCTGTCGTCAGGTGCTCGGCGGAAGAGAGTTTCTCCGATACCAAGATTCTTTAGACAATCACATGACTGGTTGGCTCCACGGCCATTCTCACTGCCCAGTGTTGAACCGCCCGTGGCTATAACTGCGATGCCAGCGGGAGTGGAAGTACTTGGAGCCTTGATCAGCTCTTCCGGAGCTGCTGCTGGTGCCGCTGGCTGTGCCGTGGCGGTCGCAACAACTAGTACTTCTTTTTCCACTGTAACGGTGTCACCCTTTACAGTTTCGACGACTTTTTCAACGATTGTGTCGCCTTTTACCTCAACTATTTTTTCCACCTCAACTTCTTTGATGACCTCAACCGTTTCCGTACCGCCACAAGCGATAACAGCTGTCATGGCTACCATTAAAAGAAGTCCAATGGTGAACTTAATCTTGCTTATGTTAAACAAATAAATTCCTCCTAAATGACGTGCAAACCCCGTTCGAGATTTGTCCATGAAACCAGAATTATCCGGTCACTCGCCATAAATTGTTTTCCTCGTTGAAGCATTTTTCACAATCACGTTTTGAACTGACTGAGAGCCGCGAACAAACGTTGACGCGTTGATGCTGCCTCAAAGATACAACGGAAATAGTAGAAGTATTGAACGGCAGTGTCAACGTTTGTTGACCTAGTTGCGAAGCTTTTTATGAAATGGATCCACCGTTACGATGGTCTAGCGTTAAATTAGGCACGTTATCTCCATTAATGAAGTTGATCACGTTGTCGATGACCATGTTCAGTGAGACTATTAATGCTTCATTCGTGTTCGACGCTATGTGTGGTGTCAAGATCAGATTTGGAAGTTGATTCAATATTGATTGCGGATTTAACGGCTCCCTGTTAAAAACGTCCAGAGCTGCACCGGCGATAGTTTCATTTGCCAGCGCCTCTGCTAATGCTCCCGTATCTACCAGGTCACCGCGCGCTGTGTTGATAAATAGAGCGGTAGGTTTCATCTTTGAGAATTCCGATGCCCCGAACATCATTCGGGTTTCCAGTGTTAATCTCGCATGTACGGATATTGCGTCAGAATTAATGAGTAGTTCTGAAAAACTTACTTCAGTCCAGTTGGGTTTTTCACTTTCCTTAATAGACTCACTAACCGAATTAACCAGGATTCTCATTCCTATGCCTGAGGCAATTTGGGCTAATCGAATGCCCACTGAACCGGTACCTACAATTCCTAGAGTTTTACCCGCA
>CAJWJL010000132.1:0-6262 GCA_913042135.1 uncultured Chloroflexota bacterium
ATCGGTGTGGTCGGCGGAGCGATTCTTATCATTGGCGGGGTGATCTTACTCAATAGAAAACGCGACGGCGTAGTGCAAAAAACCGCCGACCTGTTATTACCGTCGGAAAATGGATCCAGCGGTGACTATATTGGTATTGGACTCGCAGGACTGACTTCGATTTTATGGGCAGTTGGATTCCTTTCTACTGTGGTGGGACTGCAAGATACACCGCCAGTACTGGCCGCAACTATCCGAAATTTTGTTCCGGCGATTTTGTTTATCCCTATCGCCTTTGTGATCCCATCGAGTCGAGTTTCACGGGTGTTTAAACGGAACGGCACTCGGCTCATATTGGGGGCAGTTTTGTTCGTGGCGAGTTCGTTAACGTTCGTATTAGCCCTTGATAATGCCCCACCTGGCGTAGTGGTGGTATTGATTAACACTTCTCCCATGTGGGCTGTCGTTCTAGCGATGGTCTTACTTAAAGAACGTCTCGATCGTTATGCACTTGCGGGTGCAGCCCTCAGCGTGGCCGGCATTTTTGTAACTCTGGCTTTTCGGTAGTGGATTATCACGTCAAAGATTATGAGTCGGGTTGTCTAGCCATTTCCGACCAAAATCCGATAGACGTTTTTATTTGGTTTTAACATCTGTTCAAAACCATCTTGTATTCCGCGATTCAGAGGAATTAAGTCGGATATTAAAGGTTTCACATTAACCGCGCCCCGTGCAATTAGATCAACAGCTTTTTGGTATCCGCCTGTGGAAGTTGCTGATGATGCGATCACGGTTTTTTCACCCTGATGTGCTCGCCCGAAATTCAAGGTTTGGTCCTGATGGCTGAATCCGACTATGACTGCTCGGCCTCCTTTTCGTACCCATTTCGCTGCATTAAGCGCGGTGCCAGGCGCACCCGCTGTCTCGATTATGACGTCGGGACCGTGACCGTTTGTGAGCTCAGGTAATGCCTGTGCTGGATCGGTTTTAGTGGGGTTTAATACCTCTGTTGCCCCGACTTCCGTGGCGATAGCCAGTGATTGTTCTCGTGGATCTATAGCAATCACCGTAGCGCCTGAGGCTCTTAACACCTGGAGAGTGGCGAGTCCGACGACTCCGCAACCAATAATCGCTGCACTCGAGCCCATAGAGATATCCGTGTGCTCAACAGCATGTACAGCTACGCTTGTTGGTTCCGCAAGAGGGGCTTCTTCGTTTGTTACATTATCTGGTAACGGTATGCACAGGTCAGCTGGCCAAACTCCGTACTCAGCCAGTCCTCCATCATCTGTGAATCCGAAATTTCGCCCGTTATCACACAGTTGTGATGTGCCTTTACGACAGAAGAAGCAGACTCCACACGTGCGAACGTTTTCTACGGCAACCCTTGTTCCAACCTGAATACTTGATACACCTTCTCCGAGTGCTTCAATGATGCCTGCTGCTTCGTGTCCCAGGATCCTGGGTTCGCTGTTTTTGATGAACATCCCATGCTGCCACATTTCAATATCTGTCTGGCAGATCGATGAGTAGGTTATTCGGAGCAATACCTCGCCAGGACCTGGTTTGGGTGTGCGGTGATTCGGGTTGAAACGTAAATCTTGTTTGCCATGTAGGACGATTGCTTGCATTTGAATGATGTTTTGTTGAATGAATGTTTAATTGGTTAATTAAAAGTGGTTATGTCGCACACGGTATGTTGGAAGGCTTATCCATTGACATGTTGAATTGCAGCTAAGCCTAACTTTAGGACGTCTTCAGGTGGCGTTCGTAATTCTCCTTTTGGTGTTTTGAATGGAATCTCTGATTGCAGATCTGTGCTTGATGCCCAAAGCCACGAACAAGATTTATCAGCCTGACGTGAAAGTTCACCCGTCGGTGAGGAGATATCGCTGGTAAGTCGCGTGAAGTAAATGTGATCGATATGTTGATGCTCACCGTATTCGGAATCTACTACATCTTCGATCATGATGCTGTGCGGGGCATAGATTTGTTCAAGATTACTTACCTTTAGCGGTTTTTGGGTTGGCACGATCTCAACATCAAAGCCAGTCTCTTCTTTGATTTCACGAAGCGTAGTCTGCACAGGGTCTTCGTTGGGATCGATATGTCCACCTGGGGGTAGCCATTCCTGAACCTTTTTATGCCAATGTAGTAGCGTGGCATCTCCGTTAACTACAAAACCGGTTGCCGTGAAATGTCGGATTTTAGGAGTTGGCAAGTTAGATACCTATTGCAATAGTTTGGACTGTAAAGATTGTAGGCGCGAGTAGGGCCACCGGATCAGAATAGCCATTATGGCATTTGCTGATCGGGTGGCCCTACTCTTGAGGTGCCCTACTTGTAGGGCGCCCTACATCAACGTAGGACACCTCGTTTGGTACTAGACATTAAAACAGACCACCTCCTTCTTGGAATCGTAACTCCGGGTAGTAAAGTTTTTCTACCCACGATCGCTCAGTCAGAGTCAAGACCGATGTTCGAATTATACGTAAATGTTTTGGACTTGGGGATATTTGACTTTTTCCAAAACAGTATTTCTCGACATCATTTTCACAAATACCTTACTCGGCGTTAGTGGTCCATTGTGGTGGGATTGGTTTAATCGATTTCAATCGGCACACTGTGATGGAAACCTGGCCATATGGGAGCACGTGATTTAGAACCAGGTTGCTTTATCTACTTCATTTCGCAATGGTTTACCTGTCGAAAAATTGCGGAAATTTTCCAGGACGATTTCATATCGGCGTTCAGTGAGATGGCGACCACCTTGTGCCGCGATATGTGGGGTAAGTATCGTGTTAGGCGCGTCCCAAAGTGGGTGATCACTAGGCAGTGGTTCGATTTCATACACGTCTAAGGCTGCACCGGCTATAGTTTCTGACCTTAAAGCGGAGTTAAGATCGTCCAGCTTTGTCGTCATTCCACGACCGATGTTAATGAAAAGGGCGGTGTTTTTCATCAAACTGAATTTATGGGAGTCCATTAATCCTTCTGTCTCCGGGGTATGTGGGATCGTCAAGACTACAAAGTCGGCTTTTGGTAGTTGATCTTCAATAGATTGGGGACCAAACATATCGTCTACCCATTCCGGTTTTTCTTCTCGTCGAGCATCTATTCCGATAACCTGCATACCAATTGCTTTGCACAGGCGTGCCGTTTCGCTACCGATACCCCCGATTCCAATGATCAGCACTGTTGATTCAGGCAGAAAAATCTCGTGGTGCGGTGCATCGAGCGGGCGCCATTCACGCTTCTGTTGAAAATCTCTATACAAATGTGAGTGTTTTGTGAAGCTGAGGATATATGTGAGTATTTGAACTGATATGTGGTCGTTATATATTTCTCGGAAATTAGTGACCTTGGTTTGGTGTGCGATGAGTTCATCGAAGTAATAACCAGCATCAGGTGCTGCCGCTGGGGCTTGGAGCCACCTTAGATTCGGAGCGCATGCGATCAGTTCAGGAGTCATAGTGCCGAAAGCTGCATCTGCATCCGCCAGCTCAAGTCTGGCTTCCGCTTCTGTTTCAGGAGCTACGATGTCCCAACCAGGGGCACTGTCGAGAAGTCTCGGAATCCATTCTGCAAAAAGATCTGATTGCGGAGGCAGAAATACAAACTTGTTTATCATGGCATGGTCCTATTTTTATGAATTAGCAATTTGGAACTGCCACAAGCTTTCTGGATGGGCATCACGGTAAATTTTAGCATCGTTAAAGAGTTCGGGATTTGTCGGTATAAACTTGGAAATACCCGTGTATGGTGGACTTGGAATTACATTAATGAAAATCGGTGATTTCGAAATAGATTTGCCCGATCCTCCTCTTCAGGATCCGCACTGCATTGCGATTTTGAAGCCGTGGATCAATGTAGGAAACGTTGGGAAAATCGTGTTAGGCCGCCTCGGCAAAATGTATGGCGCCGAACAAATGGGGCAGCTTGATCGTCCTGGTAAGTTTTACGATTTCACCAGATATAGGCCTGAGATTCGCCTTACAGGTGGGGTTCGTTCGGTACGCGTGCCGAACACAAAAATTAGTTTCGCCCGTCGCCCCAGTTCTAACGATATTGTGCTTTTGGAGTTATTGGAACCACATGCATTTGCCGAGGATTTTAACGATTCAGTTATCGAACTGTTGAAGGCATTGAACGTGACTCGTTACTTACAACTCGGTGGAATGTATGATTCCGTTCCTCATTCTCGTCAGTTACCTGTCACAGGTTCTGCTCGTGGATGGGAGACACTTCCTGAGTTGGAGGATGTCAAGTTGGGGGGGTCGAGATATCAGGGTCCGACTTCTATGACTTCTCAAATTTCAGAGAGAATCCGAACAGATATGCGTTTAGAAACGCTTTCGTTGATGGTTCATCTTCCGCTTTATCTAAAACTTGATGATGACTATTCCGGCAGCGCGCGGATATTAAAAATTCTCGCCGAACTGTACGGTTTTAGTCCTTTGCTGCCCGAAATTGACATGGGTGCGAAACAGTACGATCAAGTTACCCCGGCGATGAAAGATAACCCGGCTCTGAGAGATATGGTGGAGCGTTTCGAGCGAGAGAATGACAATGATCTTCGAGGCGAATCTGATTCAAGCACAGCAGGTTCTGACTTGAGTGCGGATACCGGGGTTATGCTACCTCCGGAAATTGAGCAGTTTTTAAGCGATATCTCGCAAACTGATTCAGACTTCGGGAGCGATGATCTAGAGGAGCGAGGTGATTAGTTGGATCGGCATTTTCCGTCAACTACTCTGTCGTTAATAGTCTTTTCACTTACTTTGCTCGGAATTGCATGCGGTTCTGTCAATGAAAGTCATGAATCCACTTTTGTGAAGATCAATCCAGATCAGGCTGTCAGAGACTTGAGTAGCTTTGATGGCGCGCGTTTCAAATTGGCCAAGGAGTACGATATTTCGGGATTGCCTATGGCGATCGCAGCATATATGGGTTATTTCACTCCACCTGATAGCGAACCAATTCAGTATGAACTACGGATTTATCCTGATCACGTGAGTGCAGTTGAGAAGGGCATTGAGTACGCTGAGGAAGTGACTGGAGCAGAAGCACTGCTTCGAGCTGTTGACGTGCGTTGGGACGAGGGCACAAAAGATCGACGGGGTGGTGGTTTTCATAGACACGGTTTGACTCCGTTGTACGGGGATTACGTAGTTGTAGGTAACGTGATAATGCTGTGTGAAGGGCGTGATTCTGATCAGGCTTTGGGTCGATGCGAGTCGCTACTTTTTGCAGCTGGAATCAGTAAATAACACTATTTGCTCTAATCTGTTGCAACTCGATGTATGGAGATGATATCGAGTTGTTTTAGTTTTGAGCGACTGGCTGGTTGCGTATCCGATTGACCAGATTTAGAGCCTAGATTCTTATAGCTACTTGTTAGTAACTGTTACTCCTGAAAGCTTTTCGACG
Source organism: uncultured Chloroflexota bacterium (assembly GCA_913042135.1). Lineage (GTDB taxonomy): Bacteria > Chloroflexota > Dehalococcoidia > Lucifugimonadales > Lucifugimonadaceae > Lucifugimonas. The sequence goes on from CAJWJL010000132.1 coordinate 5,410, forward strand.
TAACTCAGGATTGCTGAGTGATCGTCCTTGCCCTGGCCCCACTCCATCAGAGCCGCAAGGACCTGTTGGAGGTTGGCTGTAACTTGCAGTGGTAAGTTTAGGGAGTTCGCCGTCTGTACGGCATTGTTGATGTCTTTATAGTGAAGCTCGATGCGGAATCCTGGTGCAAAGTTTCGCTCGAACATCATCGGACCTTTGGCGTTCATGACGTTAGAACCCGCAAGCCCGCCCTTGATGGCATCGAATACAGTTTCGGGATTCACGCCGGCTTTGGTAGCGAGGACGAGAGCTTCGGCAAGGGCGTGTATGTTTGCGCCAACAACGATTTGGTTTGCGAGCTTGGTGACGTTTCCTGCACCGATGGTTCCGCAAAGAACGCTCGATTTGCCAGTGACTTCGAATAGCGGCTTCGCTCGCTCAAAATGGTTGGCATCACCGCCAACCATTATTGCCAGGTCACCTGAGATAGCGAACGGTTCGCCACCAGAAACCGGGGCATCGATGAAACTGACACCTTTCTCTGTGCAGGCGGTGTGAATCTTTTGTGAGTAACTGGGCGCTATCGAAGACATATCGACGATTAAATCACCAGCGGACGCACCTTCCAGCAGTCCGTTTTCACCTAGAACCACTGCTTCAGAATCAGGGCCATCTGGAACCATAACAATTGTGACATCCGATTTAGACGCGACGTCTGCAGACGAAGAGGCAACAGTTGCACCCGATGCGACCAATTCATCCATTGCCGTCTCCGAAAAAGCATCGAAAACGACCAGTGAGTAACCGGCCTTGACCAGATTCTTGGCCATTGGCTTGCCCATGATCCCTAATCCTACGAATCCGATTCGTTCTG
>CAJWJL010000133.1:0-6247 GCA_913042135.1 uncultured Chloroflexota bacterium
AGTGCTTGCGCCAACGATAGTACGTCTGTTCGGCAATACTGATCTGCCGAATCGCTTCAATCCTGGCCATTCCCTGCCCGACCAGTACCTCAACCTGACGCAACTTGGTGACAATCTCTTCGGGTTTGTGTCTCTTGATTCCCATAACTTGATCCTCCGTTTACTCACTATACCGGTGGACCAATCTATGGGGGGAGGATCACGGACGTTGCATAGGTTTCCGAATCCACCGGCTCCCGTTGGAGTGCTTTTAGTTCAGTGATGGTCTTAATCTTAAACATCGTTAATCTCTGTCATGAATTCTGATGGCAGAACTGTAGCATCACTCTTAGTCGGCCCATCCTAGGAGAACGAATACTGCGAGAGCTTCAATGCCCGCTTCAGGGATGCATTCGTGAACGGGGGAATCTTTTACACGCTCAGGGAAGTTAAAATCATTATCGAACAATAGAGGAGACACTAAAATACGATCAGACCACACAGTGCTTTGGGCCACCGGTCAACAGCCTCGGAGATCATCGTCCAGATGGACCAAAGGCCAGTCGTGTACTAACATTCAAACAGGACCAGATAACGTAGGCTTGTCAGTTTAGGTTACAGGCTTTCCAAATGTCTTAGGTGAATTCGAGACACAGTGTTCTATGGAAACGATCGATAATCGTAGAAAAATATTTGAATGAACATGATTACCAAACAGACAAAGATAACAAGAATTACGTAGTTCAGAACAAAATTTACCAACACATAACTACAAAAAAGGAAATCCAGAAGTGGGAGGTAAAATTCAAACTACCGCGATTAAGATTGAAAATGTAAAGAAGCAGTTTGGGATTGGTGAGAATGCTGTCACTGCCCTTACTGGCATTACGATTGATATTCTCGACAACGAATTTTTTACTCTATTAGGGCCATCGGGGTGTGGAAAGACGACATTGTTGCGAATGATCGCGGGCCTTGAATCTGTTACAGCTGGGACGATTTTTCTGTATGGCCAGGAGATCAAAGACTTATCCGCTAACAAGAGGCCAATAAATACTGTATTTCAACAGTACGCACTCTTTCCTCATATGACTGTCCTGCAGAACATTGGTTTTGGCCTAAAAATGTTGGGTAAAAGCAAATCAGAAATCATAGATCGTTCAGAGAAAATGTTGGAATTGGTTCAGTTGGGCCAATTTGGTGATAGACGCCCATCGCAACTATCGGGTGGTCAGCAGCAAAGAGTGGCTCTTGCACGTGCGCTTGCGCCTTCACCTAAGGTGCTCTTGCTGGATGAGCCTTTGTCTGCCCTGGATTTGAAATTGCGGCAGGCGATGCGTGTCGAACTCAAACAAATTCAGGAAGAGACTGGTATCACTTTCGTCTTTGTAACTCACGACCAGGAAGAAGCCTTGACTATGTCAGACCGTATCGCGGTGATGTCGAACGGGGAATTACAGCAAATCGGATCGGCGCAGGAAATCTACGAGCAGCCCCGAAATCAGTTTGTTGCAGGTTTTATCGGTGAAACAAATCTATTCGACGTAATTATCGAGGATATCCAAGAAGACCAGGCGATATGTCGGATTGGAGGCACATGTATCTCATGCACTGTCACAGGATCAGCGGTAAAAGGCAGCACAAGACAAATATCAATTCGACCGGAACGTCTATCGTTTACGAGTTCCCCGGAGGATGGTCACATTACTGGCGTTATCGAGCGACTTACCTATCTCGGCACAGATACGCAATACCTTGTTCAACTTGATGATGGAACAATAATTACGGTGCGATCGCAGAACGCTCATGAATCTGGGGTTAACGTGCAGCCCGGAGAACGAATCGGTCTTGAATTGGGAAAAGGTGGTGCTCGCCTTCTTATGAACTAATGGCTACAGGTGTAAAAATAGAAAGCGGTGGGGGTTCTTCTAGTGTCTTCGGATCGCTCCGTTATTGGTTGTTAACTCCGTCCTGGCTTGTGATTGGATTCTTTCTGGTCGCACCTGTCGCGATGATGCTTATCTATTCGTTCCTAACCAAAGAATTCAGGGGCGGAGTAATTTGGGAATTTTCTCTCGCAGCCTATGACCAATTCATCTTCGATCGCGGCTTGTTCGGAGACGATCCGCCGAAACTTGAATGGACCTACATTGGGATATTCTTTCGCTCGATCTGGCAGGCCTTTTCAGCCACTGTTCTTTGCTTGCTCATCGGCTTTCCGACTGCGTATTTCATCGCGACACGACCAATCCATACCCGACCTATTTGGCTGTTCCTAGTAACGATACCTTATTGGGTAAATCTGTTAATTCGCACGGTATCGCTAAAATTTCTGATCCGGGATTCAGGCCCTCTTAATCAGTGGCTTATCTCTTTTGGCATCCTAGACAGTCCAATTCATTTGATAAATACAAATGTCGCAGTCCAATTAGGGCTCTTCTATTCTTATTTACCCTTTATGGTACTGCCAATTTATGCTTCTGTAGAACGATACAACTTCGTACTGTCAGAGGCTGCGTGGGATCTGTACGCCAATCGTTGGACGACCTTGCGGTATATCCTGCTACCGTCGGTGAAGTCTGGAATTATTGCTGGGTGCATACTAGTATTTGTTCCCAGCCTTGGTGCTTTCCTGGCTCCTGATCTTCTCGGTGGTGCGAAGAATTTCATGATCGGCTCCCTTATTGAAGAACAGTTCAAGGGAAATGCTGGTAACTGGCCGTTTGGCGCGGCGGCCTCAATGATCCTACTTACCTTGGTGTTGATTGTGCTGATGGTCTATGCGCGTCAACAATCACGCACCGAATCAAAATTTAGTTGAGATGGCGCAATCTAGTTCGGAAATTCGTCGGTTTCCAGGCTTCTTGCCGATCACGATCCTTTGTCTCGTGTTGCTCTATGCACCATTAGTTATCGTGATGATCTACAGTTTCAATGACTCGAGATCTATTACGCTCTGGGGTGGTTTCAGCCTACGATGGTACGAGGACGTATTCTTTGGGCTTGAGGCTGCAAAGTTCAAGATCGCGGCTTGGAATTCGCTGTCCATCGCGTCTATGGCGGCGATTACATCAACCGTGCTTGCAACCTGTGCAGCAGTCGGCATGATCCGCGGCGGTTCTTTCCGCGGGAAACCGGCAAGTTTCGCACTGATCAGTTTGCCGCTGATGGTGCCAGAAATCGTTACAGCCGTTGCAACTTTGATCTTTTTTAGCACAATAGGATTTACACGAGGTTATGCATCAATCCTAGTAGCACATATCGTTTTCTGCATCCCATTCGCGTATTTGCCCATTGCAGCGAGGCTGGATGGTATTGAGAGCTTTTATGAACAAGCCGCACTCGACCTCTATGCAAGCAAGGCGCAAGCTTTTTGGAGAATTCTGTTGCCACTGATGGCACCGGGCATTCTTTCTGGGTTCTTGCTTGCTTTCATCATTTCTCTAGATGACTTTATAATTACAAACTTCGTCAAGGGAGCGGGAATAGAGACATTGCCGACTGCAATTTTTGGATCAGTGAAACAAGGCATCAAGCCCAATATCATGGCATTGTCTACGTTAATGTTATTGATCTCGATTTTGTTAGTAACAGTTTCTTTTTTCGTAGGTAAAAGTGGTAATAAAACGGGGCGTTAAAAACTATTTGTGTGGAGACGCCAATGATGTTAATTCAATAAACAGTTAGGAGGATATTAGATTATGAAAATTCTACTGAGAGCGCTGATTACAGCATTCGCACTTGTACTGGCGTCTGGAGTCGCTCAGGCACAGGAAAAGCTTTCGATTTATCACTGGTTTGAGTATATCCCACAAGAGCTGTTGGATAAGTTCACTGCCGAGACCGGAATTGAAGTAACCATGGATACCTACGATTCTAACGAGTCCATGCTTGCATCATTAAAAGCGGGCACTCTTGGATCATACGATGTTGCCGTCCCAGGAGACTATATGATCGAGATTATGATCGGTGAAGGCATGCTCGATTCCTTTGATCGGAGTGAGCTGAAAAATTTCAACAACATTCAAGAACAATGGGTCGACGTCTCTTTTGATCCAGGCCGCAAACATTCGATTCCCTATCAATGGGGCTCCACTAGTTTCGCTGTGAATCGCGACATATATGGCGGTGACATTAGAACAACTGATATTCTATTCAATCCGCCTGCAGAGCTCAGTGGCAAGATAAATATGCTAGACAGCCAGGGTGAAGTGATTTTGATGGCGCAGTTGCATTTGGGGCTCCCCCAATGTTCGTCCGATCGCGATCACTTGAAGGCTCTAGACGCATTGCTGCAAGAAGCAAAAGCTCACTGGGCATCCTTCGGATCAGACACTGCAAAGGATGTGCTGGTTTCAGGCGATGCGGCCGTTGGACAGATCTGGAACGGGTTTTCAGCTAAGGCGCGAGAAGAAGGTGCAAATATAGAATATTCATATCCGCGACAAGGTTTTGTCGCCTGGATGGATAGTGTAGTGCTTTTGAAGGATGCGCCAAACCGTGCTTCGGCATTGAAATTCATGGATTTCCTGCTTGTACCGGAAAACGCAGCGGCAGTGACTAACTATGCTCAGTACACGTCAGGTGTTAAAGGCGTTAAGCCTTTCCTGAGTGCAGCCCTGCAAGTCTCTCCAGAAACCAACCCGCCAGCAGATGCGCCAACCCCCACGTTGATTGCGGTCTGTGATCAGGAAACTCAGGAACTATACAACGCAGTTTGGACACGCTTGAAGAAGTAACTTCGAAACAGCCCGGGGGAATTCAATTGTTCCTCCGGGATATGTGTATCTTTGCCGAGACTGCTTGATCTCTTCTTGTAGTGATAGTGGTACCGAGTCGGGTGTCGAATTTGGATTAGCTAAAGAACAAATCCCATCAACTGCAGTAGATGCCCGTGATGCAGAAGGTGGCAAATATAGCCGTTCATCGGATTGCGAAATAAAATTTGACGAAGCTAGATATGTTGATCATAAACTTCACAAATTATTGGGCAAATGCGACACAGTTAACGAGATTGCTGCATATATTGGAATGACTGAAAGTACAGCAACGTTAACTCAATGGTTCAAACGCTGGTGTACTAGCGAACACGGTAGTACTACTACCATTATTGATGCTGATGAACAGCAGTGTAGTAGCGGTACTGGTGTCTATAACGTTGGAACTGTTGGATATGTCAACAAATACGGTGACCTTGTAGCGACCTACAACGCTAATTCTGGTGGGCAATCTAAAAGCTTGTGGGGTAAGAACCACTACTGTAATTCAGGAAAATCTGAAGGTCGAACTTACTCTGGATTATCTTCAGCTAGTTGTAGTGCCTCTAGTAATTCAACTAGCACTACATCGTCTACTACCTCAAGTAGCTCCTACGAAGGTTACGTCAATAAATATGGTGATCTTCTAGCTGCATTCAATCGGGTAGGAGGTTCCAAAGTCAACTGGGGTAAGAAGCATTATTGCAATTATGGTCGTACAGAAGGTCGAACCTATTCAGGTTTGGTCTACTTCAAGTTGTAGTTCAACGACCACAACAACTACAGCCACCACCACCAGTTCTATTATTTGTTCACAATTCGGTTGTGGGCCATACAAATGCACCTTTTTTAGAGTTACATATTGGGGACCCTATCCTTGTAAGAGTGGGTTTTTCGGTGGCACGGGCGGTACTTCTTCTTCTTCTAGTTCTACTTCTTCTAGCAGCTCTAGTGGCAGTTCTGTTGGTGGAACTCGCACCAGATTATGCCCAGATGGAACGTACGTCAGTGGTTCCCGATGCAGACTATGTCCGGATGGATCCTATGTGGGCGGCTCCCGGTGTAAGTTAACACCTAGTGGCAGTTATGTTGGAAATTAATGAAAGAAAGGTTTGCATGAAAAGGCAACATTGATACGCCTACTTGTTTGGTGAATTGAAAGACGTATTCCAGAGGTACCTACCCCAATCTCTCCACCAAATCCTGTGCTCTTAAATGCGTATAGCGCATCAGCGTGGACTCGTGTTCCTGTCTTTTTCTCCGCCCTCTACAGGGAACGCATCGTTCCACTAAAAGCTGGATTGAACCTCAGTTAGTCATAGGGGTCCCATTCAACTGCTTGAAAAATCTGCTCCGGATTACAAAGTAGATTCACAGGAAACCACTGTGACCAGAATGTGCCCTAAATGTGTCCACTCCAGTCCATTCCAGTCACATGCACGCGGGATAGTCCTTGATTTATTGGTGGGCCGTGCAGGGATCGAACCTGCGACCACCTGATTAAAAGTCAG
>CAJWJL010000134.1:0-6173 GCA_913042135.1 uncultured Chloroflexota bacterium
CGTCACTATCACCTGGTTTTTTTGCAAAATCACAGAACTTACAACTGAGCACGCATATGTTGGTCGGATTCACATGGCGATTGAGAACGAAGTACACCCTGTCACCTGTGATCCTCTTTTTCGCGAAGTCGGCCATACGGCCTACCCCAGATAAATCATCCGTATCAAGTAAAGTAACTCCTTCCGAACTCGAGAGGCGCTCTCCAGCCTTAACCTTGTCCCAAATTGGAAATAATCGTTTATCTGACAGGTTGATTTCAACCTGAAGTTTAGGGTCAGCTACTTCGAGTATCGGGACCATTCCGAATCTACTTTCTTTATTATTTCAGGGTCCATAACCAATGGTTTTTGGTAACCCTGTTTCCAGGTCGCATCTATTCCCATAACTCCTGAATACACTGGGGCAAGACCTCGGAATTCTGTATCCGAAAACATAACGTCAAGTACCGCATCGAATCTTGTGAATATCCCCCATAGAAGACTTTCATCGTTCTCGATATCCACATCATCGGATACGGCGGCGACAATTTTTATTCCAACTAAAAGAGGGTTATCTACTAACTTCTGCACGACAGATCTTCCTGATTCAGATACCTGAATTATCAACATCGTCCTCCCTACAAGTCTGTATTTAGAAATAAACGGTGACATGGACGCGAGGTTTGAAGGCAAAGCCACCGCAGTTGGACTCCCTTCCCCTGATGAGCCGGCCGTCGCATCAAGGATCATCTTCGATCCCTTGTGCACCGCCTCTCCCGTGAAATCCAACGTGTCAGCTGCCGTACGAGCGATCAGGTGAAAGTCATGAACTGGATCAAAGTTTCTACGAATCGCCTGGATGACCTGACTACGATCTCTTGGATTTACATCGGGCCCCACAAGCACAAGATTCTTTGTCAGAGAAAGTTGTCCATCACCTAATAATCCCAGGGCTGTTTTGATCGGTTCACGCTGATAGCGAGGATTTACAGAAACAACGAGCAGGTTGTGAAAACCCGCTTCGTAATACGCCCACATATCCTTAACTTCTCGTCTTATGAGACGAATTAGCGGAGTCAAAGCAAGTTGAGCTGCATCGCCCAAATATCGATCTTCTTGCGGTGGACGTCCCACAACTGTTGCAGGGTATACCGCGTTTTTACGACGTGTAACTCGGTTTATTTCAAACACCGGATGATCAGCTGATGCGGAATAATGCCCAAAATGATCACCAAATGGCCCTTCGTGCCTGCGTATTCCAGGCCTCAGAATACCTTCGAATATAAACTCAGCATGCGCGGGCACTTTTAAATCGACCGTTTTAGCTTTAACTAGCGGAGTACGACTTCCCCGTACTATCCCAGAAAAAGCGACCTCATCTAATCCTTCGGGCAACGGCATGATAGCCGCTAATATCAAAGAGGGATCCCCTCCTATCGCCACAGCCATCTCTAATGGTTCCCCGGCTTTCTCCGCTATCTGGTAGTGGAACCCACCACCTTTCTGAAGTTGCATATGCATCCCGGTAGTGCGCTGGTCATAAACCTGCATTCGATACATCCCCATATTCCCAGCACCCGTTTTAGGATCTTTGCTCATTACCAGAGGAAGGGTAACGAAACGTCCACCATCTTCAGGCCAACACTTCAAAGTCGGAAGTTCACCCAGTTGAGGCTCTTCAATGACCTGCTGCGAAAGTGCACGCCGAGTTAACTTAGGTCGGATTTTGAGCAAGCGCCACGCTGTTTTACGATTACGCCACAAGGCGCCTGCACTTGGAGGGTTAACATCTTCCATAAACCGCACAATCTCTTCACCCAAAGCTTCGGGTGGACGGCCTAAAGCCAGCTCGATTCGCCGCATAGTGGCCATAGAATTAATCACCAGAGGATACTGGGAACCTTTGACGTTTTCAAAAAGAAGTGCTGGTAAATTTTCCTTGACAGCGCGTGTCGCAATCTCCGTCACTTCTAACTCTGGATCGACCACCTCGGTCACCCGCTTCAACTCCCCCTCTTTTTCAAGCAGCTCAAGAAACGATTGCAGGTCGGTGAATGCCAACTAAAGTAACTCCCCGCCCAAGTGAGATGACTCCTCAGGGCCTGTCCATGGCTTCATCAATGAAGAGTTAATACCTAGGACCGAAAGAATGCGTCCAGCAACCATGTCGATAAGATCATCAATTTGGGTTGGACCATGGTAAAAACCCGGAGATGCCGGTAAAACAATCGCACCGGCTTCCGTAACAGCAGTCATATTTCGAAGATGAATTAGGCTTACAGGCATTTCTCTAGGAACAAGAACAAGACGACGGCGTTCTTTCAAACAAACATCGGCTGCCCGCTCCAGTAAACCGTTAGATACGCCGTGAGCGATCCTGCCAAGTGTCCCTCCAGAACACGGAACGACCGCCATACCATCTATTGGAAACGACCCCGATGCTATCGGAGCGGCTACATCCTTGTGGTGATACATCTGCAAACTTCCAGCGCTAGAAGTGCTCTGAGTCCATTCAAGAATGGATGGAGTGTCGGTCTCAGTATTACCGGTAAGCACAAGACCCTCTTCCACATCAATAACCTTGCGTCCGGCATCCGAAATCACAAGTTTTACTTCGTGTCCTCCCTCAAGCATCTGTTCAAGAACTCGCCTAGCATACGGAGCGCCACTGGCCCCTGCTATACCTATTACATAAACACCCATCAGATTATTTCTCCAATCACGACAAAAATCCCAAAGACGATGGCTATAACCCCATTCATCGTAAAAAAAGCCATATTAAGTTTCGAAAGATCGTCCGAAGATACGAGTGATTGCTCATAGCCCAAAAGCAATGCGACCAAAGCAACTCCAAGGAAGTAAAGCCAATGTGATCCAAGTACCAATCCGGCAATTACCAGTAAAAGCACGGCAAGTAAATGCAATCCCTTGGAGACTACAAGTGCCGCCGGGATGTCGAATCTGGATGGTATTGAATGAAGCCCCTGGTCACGATCAACCTGAAAATCAGCGGTAGCGTACAAAACATCAAATCCAACTACCCAGGCCATGGAACCCATACCGATTAGCACAAATCCCAAGGGCATAGTCCCGGTCAATGCCAACGAAACAGCCGGGGGAACAATCAGGTACACAGCACCCATTCCAAAATGAGCTAACCAGGTAAAACGTTTGAGATATGGATATCCAACCATAATCGCCAAAGGGATGGGAGCTAGCAACCAGGTGACCGGATGAAGCTGAGATATTGCGGCAACAAAAATCAAAGCAGCTACGGACATATAGCCGTACATTGCCAAGCGACTGATCTCTCCTGTGGGAATCGCCCGCATCGCGGTACGTGGGTTACGGGAATCGATCTCTCCATCTATAAGGCGATTAGCCGACATACCAAACGTTCGCATACTTACCATCGCAACAATCACCCAAACAAAATCCATTAGGTCAGGCCAGCCACCGGCTGATATAAACGCCGCCAGAATAGCGAAAGGGAGTGCAAAAACGGAGTGCTCAAACTTGATGGCTTCAAGAAATACACTAACTCGTCTCCAAAAAGGTGCGCCACTACTCAATACATTGTTGGTCATCGTAAAACCTTTGCATCTGTAGACCGCACTGAAGCGAGCAACAAAGACTTTAGATCCAAAATGACATCTTTTGGTGATGAACCGTCTGCAAATAACCAATGCACAACCACTTCATTCATTGCACCGAGCCATACAAGAGACGCTAAATCCGTATTCTCCTCCCGGATCTGACCAGCTTCTTTTGCTGCCTGCAATTGCTTCCCAATTAAACGGGCAAAACGATCAAATACTTCAGCGCGTTTAGATTCAAATGCGTTACCCATCGTGTAGCCCTGAATTATTAACAGTTTGGCGAGTCGTTTTTGACCGGATAGAGTCGATAAAACCTCAACTATCGCGGCTTCCGCAGCCTCTAATGGCGATTCTGCCTCAAGCGCAGCTTTTTCGGCACGGGTAACTAACTTGTCAGCAAGCCGATCCATCACGGCAAAAAAAAGATCCTCTTTGCTGGGAAAATGAAAATAAAGACCGCCTTTAGAAATTGACGTTCTTTGGCCGATTTCATCTACCAGCGCATCATGGTAGCCATTATCAGCAAACACTGATTCCGCCGCTTCTAAAATGCGTTCACGGGTTTGAGAGCGATGTTTTGTGTACGATGCCGGCAAGATGAGTTTTACGATTAATATAGGGACAAAACCGACCAGCCAGTCGGTTTTCACAATCCCATTTTATAGGCGGCGTTTATCCCCGGCAATTACTACCCACGTAATGTAATTAGGTCTTGATATTTGATCAGATCCGGGGCGAAGCATAATCTTCATTGAAATATTATGACCAGCAACCTAACAAACATACCTTCTGATTTTCGCCTACTCGCCTCAGGGATTCACGGTCCAGAAGGCCCTGCGATCGACCCTAACGGTGACCTTCACCTGGTAAGCGCCGACAAGTCATCCATCATTCGAGTATCCAATGATGGAACAATCGAAGAGGTTGCTACAACCGGTGGACGTCCAAATGGACTGGTCTTCAATGCCGCAGGAGAAATGTTTGTAGCAGATGCGGAACTCAAAGCAATTCTGCGTATCAATACATCCGGTAAATCGGAGGTCTTTGTAGATGAATATGAAGGTACAGCACTAGGTGGACCAAATGATCTCTGTTTTCTGCCAAACGGAGACCTACTTTTTACCGATCCCGTTCGCAGGCCTTTACCAGACCCTGCTATAAGTCCTGTATACAAAGTTACACCCTCTGGCCAAGTCAGCGCATTCGCAAATGAGCTGGCGTTCCCAAACGGAATAGCCGTGTCGGAAGACCATTCAAACGTGTACGTCTCTGAAAGCCGTGCACAACGACTAGTCTCCTTTACTATCGATGAGAATGGTTATTTACTAGACCAGCACTTGATTCGTAGATTCCGAGACCCAGGAAACCCAGATGGGTTAGCAGTAGATATCGAAGGAAACATACTCCAATCTTTACCGGGTATTCGAGCAATCGCTTATCTCAATAAAACTGGTACTTTAATCGACCTGTACCATTTACCAGATTGGGTTCCGGCAAATCTGGCCTTCGGAGGCGATGACATGAAAACCGTGTTTGTTTGTGGAGTAGCCCAAAACGCCGTGTACCAGTTCCGCCATCCTGTAGCCGGATTACGATTGCTTTAACGCTTAGAATCAGTCGCTAGCGCCGCTTAAATTCACGCTCAAGGTCATTAACCCTCAGTCGCACAATAGTTGGTCGTCCATGTGGACAAGTATTAGGATGCTCGGCCGCTTCGAGTTCGCGAACCAAATTTTTACAATCGTCAATCGAGAGGGTCTGTCCAGCCCGTACAGATGAGTGACACGCAATAGTGGCAATCAAACGGTGGCTCCAGGTATCTCCGGCCCCACCTGAAGCAAGTTCATCAAGCACCCTGATAAGAACCTGAGCAGCACCATCCGCGCTAACTTTCACCGATAACGGCCCAGGCACGCTCCTGAGTATCAAACTGTTCTTACCGAATTCCTCAAATCTCCAGCCAACCTTATTCAAATCATCTTGATGTTCTTGAACGGTAGTCATCACCCCAGGGGCCAAATCAACTGTGAGGGGTTCGAGTAGCGGTTGATATTCCGATTCGCCATTATCGAAACGGTATTTCACGTGCTCAAAAGTGACACGCTCATGAGCAGCATGCTGGTCAATCAGGTATAACCCTTCCGGACCTTCGGAAACAATATATGTCTCATGAGCTTGTCCTATTACCCGCAATACAGGCAGTGTCTCGCGGGGGGTAGGTCCACCCTCAGAAACATTCGACGCAATATCATCCTGTATTTCATCCGACTGCGTCTGCGCGATTTTCAGTAAAGGATCAGGTTTCTGAACGAGACTTCCTTGCGTTGATAATATCCTTGGTTCTCGCGTTCCCGATCCTATCTCAGCTAGGTCTGCCGCTCCCAGTAGTCCATATGAATCCGCCGCTCTACTTGCCCCAATTTCATGAATTGGTGCAGAAGCAGACAAAATCCCGCGTATCGCCCGTTGAACAATTGAGAAAACAAGATCTTCACGTAGAAACCGAACTTGTGCTTTAGCAGGGTGGACATTTGGATCAACATCCTCAAGCGGAGTACGAATTCTTAAAAGCGCTAATGGAAACCTGCGTTCTGG
>CAJWJL010000135.1:0-6030 GCA_913042135.1 uncultured Chloroflexota bacterium
TAACGTACAAATCACAGAAATTTTTTCTAAGTCTTATATTCGATGACATTTGCTGAAACATTAACTCAAATCAAAGATATTGTCCTCATTGGGTTTTTGTTGTTCGCTTTTTTTCTAATGGTGATAGGTGCAGTATTGGCGATTCGCCTATACAGACGTGCTAGTCGTTTCATGGATCGGATGGAAAATGTTGCGGGTAATCTTGAATCTACTTTTGATCGTCTGACGATTGCGCGAGAGGCGGTTAAAGACGCTGTTTTAACCCTTCGACCCATAGCGGGGGCTATTGGATTATTACGGCTGGTTCAGGGTTTTGAACGTATGTTTGGCAAACGCGATCATGATTCCAAAGGCGACTAGGTTTTCATGTTAACAATGATTTTGAAAGTTCTGATCTAGGGGTTTGTAATGGCTGAAAACGAAAAAAATGGTGGCGGTGGATTCCTGCTTGGATTATTGATGGGAGCTGTTGGCGGGTTTGTAGCTGGAATGGTTTTTGCTCCAAAATCAGGAGAAGAAACTCGAGCTTTTATATTGGATCAAAGCCGCGAATGGCGCGACAAGGCTGACGAACTCACATCAGCAGCTCGAGAGCGAATGGCTAGCGCAGCTAATGAGGGTAGATACGCTGCATCCCAACTACGTGATGCTGGGGGCTTTAAGGATCTTGATTTAGATGATCAAGAACTGTAATTATTCTTGATTCAAGAGTGTTTATCTTATCGATATTTCTCGAGCTCTCGGATAAGTTCCCAATACTTTGAATGTTGCTGTGTGATTCTTCAATGCAGAAATTGCTTCTTGAACGTGTGGAGCGTTTATATGTCCTTCAAAATCCAGCAAAAATATGTAACTTCCCATTCCTTTGCCAGTGGGGCGTGATTCTATTTTTAGCAGGTTGATACCGCGATCTGCGAATGGGCTTAATGCTCCATAAACTAGTCCAGGTGCATCTGGACTGTCAAAATCAAATGCGATTGATGTTTTATTGCTTGCCTTGTCAGGTTTTCCTTCAGATGTGAGAATAGCGAACCTTGTCACATTATTTTCACGGTCTTGTATCCCGTTCACCAATACGGGTAACTCCGCAAGCTCCGCAGATCTCCTTGGCCCTATCGCAGCAGTTCTATTATCTCCTTCTTTGAGATTGGTTACTGCCAGAGCTGTGCTTGTTGTCGCGATTTGCTCTGAATAACGCAGGTTTTCAGATAGGAATCGTCGACATTGGGTTAGTGCTTCTTGTTTTGACATGACCACCCGTATCTCACTCAACTGCACGCCCGGACGCGTGATCAAGCAGTGGTCTATCGGTAGAAGGATTTCACCATTTATTCGGGCTTTTGTCGAAGTAACTAGATAATCAACTACCTCGATTACAGTACCACCCAGTGAGTTTTCAATAGGGACTACGGCTTCGTCAACTTTTTCTTCTTCTAGGGCACTCGTTACAAGTCCGAGTGATCCGAAAGGAATGCGATGCTCTTCAGGGGCGTACAAATAACATGCTTCATCCGTGTATGTCCCTTCAGGCCCTAGGAAAGCTACTGTTTTAGGCATGTTCACCTTAATTCTGTTAGGAGTATCCATAACTCTGCTGTGGAGTTTGTTGGTGACAGAGCGATTACTTCATCTTCTGCTTCAATACGAATATCTGGATTGGGCTTCTTTGATTTACCCTCTGATGTAATTATTAATATTATGTTCGTGCCGTAAGGCAACGTTATTTCTGAGAGCTTACGTCCAATAAGTAAACCACCTGCTGGAAGTTTTATAGCAACAAGTTCTTGTGCATGATCTCCAATTGGCATCAGTCTGATAAGGGGGTGGGATGGTATAGCCGTTGCTAGATTGGCGAGTATTAAGCTTGTGGCGCTTATAACCATATCGACTCCAGCACGTTCAAATAACTCGGCGTTTTCTGGCGAATGAACTACTGCTATTGTTCGCGGTATGTCGAAATGGTTGCGTGCTAGTTGACAGGCAGCAAGATTATCTTCATCTGAGTCGGTAGTGGCTATTACCACCCCCGCGCGTGAAGCTCCTGCGTCATGAAGGTCGCGAACGGAAGTTGCTTCACCGACAGCTGCCACCATACCTAGTTCTCGTTGTAGAGCGGCTACCGTTTGCTGATTATGGTCGAGTATGAAAACTTCATGGCCAGCGTTGATGAGAGATGATGCAAGGGGTTCTCCCACTTTACCCCCGCCGACGATTACGAGATACAACTGATCGCTAACTTTCTTGTGTTAAAAACTCTGCAAGCTGGTTACTTGCTAAAGCTGCTTGATTAATTGTTGTAATGCCAAGTGAATCATAAAGATTTTTTGCATCTGGGTCTTTCACTACTGTCATAACCTGTTCAATCCCGAATATCGTTTTTGCCTTTTGGGCGGTGAGTCCATTGAGAGAATCTTTACCCGTGGCTGCAATGAATACTTCTGCATTGGCAACATCGGCTTCAATCATCGCGGATGCTGTAGATCCGTCACTGTGAATTACTTTAAGAACGCCAGAGTTTACCCGCCCACGTGGAAATGAAGATGCAGCCTCAAAATTTTTTTCGATGATTGTTACTTTGTGACCTAAGTTACATATTGTTTGTGCAAGTAAAGAGCCGATATTTCCAGCTCCGACAATTATTATGTTCATTAAGGTTTAAATTCCATTTGTTGATGTTTGTGCAGTTGGTCGACTTGTTTCTGAGTGTTCTCGCCATAGAATCACATCACAAGGTGCGTGTTCAAGTACGTATGGAATATCGCTGCCCAATGAAAAAACTCCATAATCAGTGGGATATGAAGTGCCTATAACAATTGCATCGACATCACGTACCACTGCCTCGTGGACTACAGCAGGGCCTAATTCCCTTGCTTGGAGAAGTTGACAGTCGATATCGTTACGAGGAAGGCGTGCCAGTCTTTCTGATCGGTTGAGTACCTGTTCACCGCGTGCCAGATGTTCTTTGATTTCCGCATCTAGGGGTAGCGAACGTTTAATTTTGATTACATAGATGATGTAAAGGTGGCCACGATCGTCCCTGACAATATCTGCCGCTCTTGCGACTGTATGTATATCAGAGGGATCGTCAGTTACGACAGCAATTACGCGATTGAAAGGCATTATGTGTTGGTGAACTGTAGGGTGGGTTTCAGTGTTCGTAAATAATTAATTTGTTATCTGGTTAATGTATTCATCTCGCCCCGCGACGACTAGTACATCGCCATCACGTAGTTTTTCTTCTGAATCTGGGCTGAGTATGATTTCATCCCCTCGCTTTAGTGCAACAGTGGCGATTCCATATTTATCCCTAGCGCTTGTGAACCCAGCTTCATCGAGTGTCATGTTCCAGAAACGATCTGGAACCTGGATCCTGCTGACTCCGAAGGCATCAGCTAATTCCATGTATTCTTCCACATCGGGGTTAAATAGACTGTGAGCTAGTCTGTTGCCCATCTCTTCTTCAGCGTGGATTACCCTATGGCAGCCCAATCGATCTAGTGTATTTCCGTGGAGGGTACTATGTGCGCGAGCAACAATGTACGGTAAGTTCATGGTTTGAAATAAAACACTAACCATGATGCTGGCCTCAATATTTGCACCTATGCCTACAATCCCGATGTCGAAATTGTGTACTCCAAGCTCACGGAGTACTCCTTCTTGAGTTGCGTCGCCAGCAACAGGGTAAGTTACCTCGCCCATTAAAGTTTGTACTCTTTCTTCATTGATATCGATTGCAAGAACATCGTGCCCGAGTTGGTATAAGGTTCGTGCGACGTTACCGCCGAATCGGCCTAAACCGACCACTACGACTTGTTGCTTAGTTTTCATACGGCACCGAGGGTCATGTTTTGTCTATCGTAGTTCGATTACACGCATACGTTACACGGAATCAATATCCGGTAAAGTCCTTTTAAGGGTCTCCGCCTATTCTACTCGTCGTCTTAGAGAACGATTAGATACAAAATAGTGCGCTATTATTTTAATTCAATGATTTACCGGATCGATTCTATGAACTTATCAACATGATGCTCGGGCAAAGTTTGTTCCTGACCATATTTTCCCATTGCTTCCCAAATGCAATTTGTACACAGTGTTGAACTAGATTGGTTTATAAGAATCGTTTTTAAATTAGGGACACCAATTGCAACCGTCTGGTACTGCATCTCAACACCTTTCTGTCATGCTGGAAAACAGTGATCGATTTTTGACTACTGTCGAAATTGAGACATCGCGTGGGATCTTGATGGACGAGGATTCTAGAAAAACCATGAATTCGGCTCAGTCATTGGCAGAGTTCGACAGGGTTGATTTTGTATCACTTACGGATAATCCCGGCGGTAATCCACACATTCGTCCAGAAGTTCTTGGCCAGGAACTGTTGTCACATGGGCGCGAAGTCATGATCAACTTGTCATGCAAGGATTACAACCGTAACAGTGTGGAAAGTCGACTTTGGGCATTGGATAGTCAGGGTTTTTCAAATGTCCTTGCCCTTTCAGGTGACTACCCTGTAGGCGGGTTTGAAGGTCAAGCACAGCCGGTTTTTGATATCGATTCGGTCGGGTTGATTGAGATGATGGCGCAGATGAATGATGGGCTGCTTAATAAGACATTAGGATCATCTAGTCCTGAACATCGTTTAGAAGAGACGAATTTCTTTACAGGGTGTGTGGTGAGCCCATTCAAAAAACTTGAAGGTGAGTTGATGACTCAATACTTCAAACTAGCGCTCAAAGTTCGTACCGGGGCTAAGTTTGCAGTGACACAGATTGGTTATGATTCCCGCAAAGCTTCTGAAATTCACCGTTACGTTGAATCGAATGACATGAATATTCCACTGATCGGTTCAGTATTCATTCTCACAGCTCCTGCAGGACGATTTTTCAATAGGTGGGGAGTGCCAGGCGTGTGTGTTTCAGACAATTTGCGAGATATTGCCAATCGTCAGGCAAAATCAAAGGACCGAGGGCGTTTATTTTTTTCAGAATTGGCGGCAAAACAGATCGCTATTCTCAAGGGTATTGGTTACCGCGGGGTGTATATGTCTGGACGTCCATCACTTGACCGAGTTCAAAAGATTTTGGAATTGGTTGATTCCTATAGTCAAGATGACTGGCGAGAGTTTGCTGCAGAAATCAACTATTCTCAGCCGGGCGAATTTTACTATTATGAAGCAGATGAAAATCCGGGGCTTAGTTCCACTACTATAAACAAGGATTACATTTCATCGAGATCTAAGTTTGCCAAGGCGAAGTCGCGTGTCGGAGTTCCATTGCAATATCGGATCGGTAAATTTGTTCATGATCGGGTTTTTAGTGAAGGCTCATCGGGGTTCAAGCTCGGTAGGGTTATTTACAAACAGATCGAAAAAAACAAAAAACTTTCAGATGTAGCACATGTTGCAGAACAGGTATCAAAAGTGCCGATGTATCATTGCCGTGATTGTGGTGATTGTTCACTGCCTGATATTGCGTATCTATGTCCTGAATCTCAATGTGTGAAGAATCAGCGTAACGGTCCCTGTGGTGGAACCAAAGCCGGGCAATGTGAAATATTGGATAAAGAATGCATTTGGATTCGAGCCTACGATCGTATGAAACCTTTTGGAGATGAGGTCAGGATGCTTCAGGGTCCGGTGGTTTTCAAGGATGGCTCGCTCCAAAATACGTCTGCTTGGGCCAATACCTTTTTGGGCAGAGATCACCATGCAAAAAAAGCCGATGTTGTTGATGAACCATAATCATTAGCAATTATTTCATTAGTTATAAATCAATCAGTTCAAGGTTTCTTCAATGTCAAGAGTGATTCACAATCTGGGCCAATTTACTGTCATTGGTGAAAATATTCACGCTACCCGTGTCGTTAAGCGAGGCGGTGTACGTGGCCATGTTTTTGATAATGGTTCAGAAGCCGTCAAGTATAAGGTAGATGGCGATCAGCGGTTCGTAATGGTTCCAGAGCACTTCATTGGTACACAACCATATGAACAGGGCAATCTTAAACATTTTATGATTGCTATGTGGCAAGGCC
>CAJWJL010000136.1:0-5989 GCA_913042135.1 uncultured Chloroflexota bacterium
GTTCAGAAAAAGTCATGACCGTCCGACGTCATGTCCTGATACCCAAACGAAACCACCAAACTCTCGGCGACAGGCAAGAATAAGACTCAATTACCTGAAATGATCGACCCTAAACAAAAAAAAGCCCCTCTTGACGGAGTTCGGATACTCGCTGTTTCGCAGTTTGGTGCCGGCCCCTTCGCTACTTTAAATCTCGCCGATCTTGGTGCTGAAGTTATAAAAATCGAAGACCCTGCCAGTGGCGGCGACATCACAAGGTACGTCCCACCCATAATCGACAAAGCCGATTCCCTATACTTCCAAGCCTTCAACCGTGGTAAAAAATCTATAGGGATCAACCTACGAGATGCCGATGGAATCTCGGTTTTTCATGAATTGGTCAAGTCATCCGACGCCGTTTTCAACAATCTGCGTGGAGATTTACCAACAAAGCTGGGACTGACCTATGACCAACTGAAACATCTTAATCCGGCTATAGTCACATGCTCACTGTCAGGATTTGGACGCACAGGCCCTCGCACCCAAGAACCCGGTTATGACCCAATAATGCAAGCGATGGCAGGCTATATGTCCATCACAGGGGAGCCAGGCGGGCCTCCGGTCAAGGCTGGAGTATCTATCATCGACTTTGCAGGTGGATACGCAGCAGCATTGGGCCTAGTCTCGGCCTTATTAGAGACGAAATCTACAGGCGTCGGCAGGGATGTAGATGTCAGCCTGCTCGATACCGCCATCTCTATGCTGACATATTTCGCATCCTGGCAGCTAAACAGCAACTGGGAACCAACCCGCGCTCCAAACTCCTCGCACCAGACCTTGGTGCCGGCTCAAAACTTCCAAACAAGTGATGGCTGGATCGCCATATTCTGTGGCAAGGAGCATTTCTGGCGAAACCTTGCCGAAATCATCGGCATTCCTCATCTGATTGAAGATGAACGCTTTAATTCCTTTGGATCCAGATACGAAAACCGAAAAGAGTTGGTAGAAATTTTATCTAAGCAGCTTGTCCAAAAATCTACCGAGGAA
The DNA here is from genome assembly GCA_913042135.1 of uncultured Chloroflexota bacterium. Taxonomy (GTDB): domain Bacteria; phylum Chloroflexota; class Dehalococcoidia; order Lucifugimonadales; family Lucifugimonadaceae; genus Lucifugimonas. Next base: position 1,027 of record CAJWJL010000136.1, read on the forward strand.
TGGCTTAAAAAATTTAAGGGCAAAGTGCCATCAGGCCCCGTAAACACCATCGAACAGGCGTTAGCTGAAGAACAAGTGCACGCACGCGGGATGGTGGTAAATGTTAACCATCCAACCCTTGGAATTATCAAACAGGTGGTGTCATCAATCGTCACGGACGGCTCTAATCAGGCGCTCGCGCCCGGTCCTGCGCTCGGCGAAAATACAGATGATTTATTAAGTGACCTACTATCGTTAAGCCCTGATCAGATCAAAAAGTTACGCGATCAGGGCGCAGTTAGCTAGTTTCTGCACATCGCGTAGTAGCAGCACACTGCTCAACTACCCTTAGAATAGTTCTTAGGCCCCCGTAGCTCAATTGGATAGAGCGAAAGACTTCTAATCTTTAGGTTGTGGGTTCGAGTCCCGCCGGGGGTACCATACTGAAATTGAACTTAGCCCTGCCCTGCTCCTGGGCGGGGCTATTTTGTGCAGATGTGCCATTTCGTCTACCAGTCGGTCTCTATTTTCCACTGTAGTGAGGTTATATCAGTACGATCAGGTAGTCCGAAGGGCTTCGGTTGGGGACAGCCTGGCGGCTCTAGTCGCCGGGTACAGACCGGCGACTCCTCCGATCAACAATGCAGCACCGAGGCCGCCAATCATAGCGATTGGCGGAACTATCAACGACCAACCTTTAACATTGGCATAAACAGCAGTAGCCGTTACCCCAACTATTACGCCCCCAACTCCACCCATTAACGCAAGTAGAAGAGCCTCACCAAGGAATTGGCTGGCGATGTGGCGCCGGGTCGCACCCAGGGCCCTGCGAAGTCCTATTTCACCACGACGTTCTATGACAGATATAACCATTACATTCGCTATACCGACACCGCCCACTATCAAGGCTATCGATCCAAGTCCTACAAACAACGTAGTCAATGTATCTTCTGCTGCCTCTGCCGCCTCCAACGCCTCACTGGGACGATCCACGACCACTTCCTCTGGAAATTCTGGGTTCGCTGTCGCAGCCAAAACCGTCATCACCTGATCAACTTTTCTGGGGTCGACTCTCACCACAACTCTCGTCGGTAGATTCTCATGATCTAAATAGGTTTCAGCGGCGCGATGCCCAACAAGTGCAGCGCGATCCAAGTCAGGTGCTAGCTCAAAAGTCGTGAGAACTCCTATCACGATGAACCATTGTTCTCCGAGCCACAACGGCTGAACTCCCGTCACCTCACGAACCCCAAGTCTTTCGGCTGCTACCGATCCTAAAACAACCGTTGGAAACCCTGATTTTGCATCATCAAACCAGACTCCGTCCGCTAAGGAACCAGCAAGGACATTAAGTAATTTACTATCAACTGCCTGAACGGATATTCCGCCGGTTTTTCCTCCAGGAATAAGGTCGTTTTTATAGACATTCACACCTTCAACAAAACTGACCATACTTGTTGCCTCAACCGGAGTTATACGGGAAATCATCGATGCAGCATCAGCGGGCAGGTTCCCATCTCCCCTTCCGAAACCACCATCCGGTTCAACCGTAAGAAGATTTGTACCTAAACGATCAAGACGGGCAAGAAGCTCCGATTTAGATGATTCAGAAAGACCTAAAATCCCGACGATTGAGGCTATACCTATCATAATCCCGATCGCAGAAAGACCTGCTCTCATTTTGCGACTTCGAATACCCACGGTTGCTGTGCGGACTAAGTCTGATAGGTGGATCCGACTAGGCGGCAATGATTTGGCCATCATAAGTAGACCTGAGACAACGAGTCTTTTTCGACCTGCCCATCCCGCATAGTGATAACCCGGGGAAAGCTATTGGCAATCTCTATATCATGAGTGATGACCACAATAGTCGAGCCAGCTGAATGAAGCTCCTTTATAAGCTCAATAATTGCTTCACTATTCTTCGAGTCGAGACTCCCTGTCGGTTCGTCTGCCAACACGATAGATGGACCACCGACGATCGCTCTCGCAGTAGCCACTCGTTGCAATTCGCCGCCAGACAGCTTGATGGAGTCTTGATCAAGGCGATGTCCCATACCAACGCGGGTTAACTCAATTTCCGCGAGTTCCCTGCGGGAACTCCGCGGTTGGCCAGTGTAAAGCAAACCGTCCGCGACATTGTCCAGAGCTGTCATTCCGCTTAGCAGATGAAACTGCTGAAACACAAATCCGATATGATGTGCCCGTATCGAAGAAAGGTCCCCATCAGACAGATCAGATACTCTATTTCCAGCAACCACAACCTCTCCACTGGTTGGACGGTCCAGTGTTCCCATCAGATGTAGAAGTGTCGATTTCCCGCATCCTGAAGGTCCAACAACTGACACTAGTTCATTTTCGATTACTTTGAAACTGACCCCGCGCAGGGCATGAACCGGCGGAGTCGTTGGATACTGCTTGTGAACATCTTCTACACTCAGCACTTGGGATGCGGTCGCAGAGTCACTCACGGTATAACTACTCGATCTCCTGGCTCCAACTCTGGAGATACGATCTCAATCATTCCATCTTCACCAAAAAATCCCGTTTCCACGCCAACGTACCGCCTGGTTCCGCTACCAGTATCTAATTCGACAGCATAGCCACCTTCAAGAAGCGCAACCAGAGCAGAAACTGGGACAGCCATAACATCCACAACAGAGTCCGAAACTACGATTACTTCAACCGGAGCCTCGTCCAGCCCCAACGCAAGCTGAGAGTCAGTTAATTCGATAACTACATCAAAGGTCGCCAATCCAGGTCCATTTATTGGAGCCTCGGCTGTGTTAGACACTGAAATCACGCTGGCTGGAACTTTAGATTGATCAGGCAACTCGACCACAACTTCGGATCCGACTACCAACAAACCTTGTTCATCAGACGGCAAGTCCATTCTCACAACTTTTGGTGAAAAACTGATATCCAGTACGTTGGATCCTGCGCCTATGACATTTCCCTCTGTAGTCAACTGATCGGTAACTCTTGCCGCCCCTGGTAGAAAAACGACCTCCCCAAGGTCAATAATTCCATCGACTTCAAGTGCACCCGCGTTCTGAAATTCGATAATGGCCGCAATAGATTCAAGTGTAAAAACCCCATCCGCCTCCAATTTGCCGCCGGCATCATACTGAAGTGCAAGTAGTGCTTTTTCCAGTTGTAGAATATCGGTCCCAGCAGCAGGCTCACCGGTGGTTACGCGTACCACCGTCCCCGTCGTCTGCGTCCCTTTTGAAACCACTTGACTGACAACCTGGGAAGGACCCGGAAGAAACACTATCTCACCTAGATCAAGTATTCCATCAACTTCCAAGCCAAATGCCATTTGAAATTGTCTCACAGCGGACGCCGTTTCAAGTGTGAACACCTCGTCTGCCGCTAGGACGCCATCAGCGTCGAAGCCAAGATCGATCAGTGCGCGCTCAAGTTGTTGAACATCAACGCCGCTTAAGTTCGCTGAAATTTCATCGTAATCGTCGCTGATTTCAACAATGTCTTGCTCGGCTGAAACAATATCTTCTTCGGCTGATTGGACACTAGATTCAGCGGTGTCAATTAGGGTTTGATTAGTCTTGGCAACAGTTGCCTGGTTGTCTTTCGCAGCGTCCACAACGTCTTGCTGGGTTTCAGCGGCGTTTTTCTCATTCTCAAGGGCATCTAACCACAAATCTTCAGCCGCTATCTTGGCATCCCACGCTGCTTGTATCTCTGCACTCGGGCAACGCCCACTGGCTTGGCTGTTTTCACAATCAAACATAATGGGATAAGGAGTCAAGTGTGTCCAGACCCATACAACCAGTTCATTCCAGGGCGTGGAAACGTCATCATCTGGGCTTTTTGCTATTTCAACCGACGATTTGAATATTTCATCAACCGTCAACCCCCATTTTTCAAAAAGCGCTGTCGGTTCAATCGCACGGTCATCCTCTGCAACTATGCTGCCAAACCATCCGGTGATTTGATCTGAATAATTACTGACCGCATCGTCCAGTGTTTCTCGTGCAGCGGAAACCAACTCTGCTTGTACTTCAGCATCATCTTCAGCTGCTTTAATAGCATCCGCAATCAACTCCGCCTGACTAGCAGCCGCGTCTTTCCCATCTGTCACGGCATCTGCCAGCACTTCATTAGCATCCGCCAACACTTCATTAGCATCCGCCAGCGCATCAGTAGCCGTATCAATAGCCTCTTTCGCGTCCATGGCAGAAGTAGTCTCAGCACTGTAATAAAGTGATCTGTACGCGGGTAAATCACCATACAGCGCAATGATCGGCTGATCGCCAACACGAAAAATAACATCCCCTTGCTGGATCACTGTTCCTCTGTCAGCCACCCGGGTGATGGTACCGCTAAGGTAATTTTTGACATCAAAAGTGCTTTCACCCAAAACAAAGTCTCGGAAAACTGGCATCTCGCCGTACAGCAATAACACTGGCTGATCGTCAATTGTAAATAACGCTTCGCCTTGCTCGATCGTATCGCCAGGCTCAGGAATCTTGGTGATCGTCCCGCCGATTTTGGTCTTTACAGGATCATCTTTGATGGAGCCCAGCACACCGTCATACGATGTTTCCTGAATAAGGTCAGTAGTTATAACGGTGGCGAAATTCAAAGTCTCTAACTCAGTTACATCCTTGAGAGAATCATCCGCGTTTAGGAGGTAAGCAATGACAACAATTCCCACAACGAAAACAATTGCAGCGAGTATCGATAGGATTCGATACCGATGAGACTTCGTGGATGTAATGCTCTGGTTCGAGTCAGATTCCATAGGGGAATGGCCTTCGCTGGCGGATGGTGTATTGCTGGAACTCGATTTTATTAACTTCAATTTCAAATGGCATCATCGACCATTCCCGCGGGCAGGACCGCTGTTGCTACCACCCGGTGGTCCAGAACCCGGGCCTCCTCTAGGTCGGTCAGGACGATCGAAATTTCCACACTCCTCAAAAGCTTTCTGCAGAGCAGGATCTTCAAAGTCGAATTG
>CAJWJL010000137.1:0-5974 GCA_913042135.1 uncultured Chloroflexota bacterium
ATTGCCAAGGTCGAGATGCTCGACTGGCCAGATGATATTTTTTAGAATTTTATAAAACTCCATTAAACGCGGGCAGAAAAATATATGACCGATCAGACAGAACAGACACAAGAAACCGTAGCAGAGCCTAAATATCAGATCGATGCCAAAGCCTTCGATGCTACTGGTAGATCATTTGCGTATGCAGTTTATTCGAGGTTGTCTACAGGAGGTAAAGCTGTAGTCGACGATGGCGAGACACCCGCGGGCTTCGGAACTGCTGCTGAATATATGAAGGTGATGGGTAACGTTTGTGCAAACGAACCTGAATTCCTTCTGCCTGGAACTCCGATCACTGAAGCAGTTTTTAGGTTGTTACTCGCAAATTTGAACAAGGCGATGACGCTGGCAGAGATACAATCTGGTCTTACAGATGCTTGGGCTAGTGTTATTTATCTGAAGAACCTTTCTGATGAAGTTTTGCGTCGAATGCTCGAGCAAGAAAACGACTATTTCATCAGGCGGGCTCCTATTCGACGCCGTCGCCGTAGCACCAAGCTCTAGTTGGTGCGATCAACGTCGCTTTTTAATTTATCCTGTGTAATTGTTGAACCGTCCGACGATCTGATCTGTCGTTTACGTAATGTTGCCTCTCGCGATGTTTTTTGCTCTTCTTCTTTAAACCATCTGAAGAAAAGTATCGTCACAGTTGTCAGGTATACGAAGTTTCCTGGAATCCACATCAACAGTCCGCCGGTCCGCTGGTCTTCTGTCGGTGACCAACTGAAATGACCAGGACTGTCCAGATAAAAGTCGAATAAAACGGATTTGGACAGGGTGATAATCGCAGCCAGAACCGCCGTTGGCGTGACGGCAAGCAGCAGGTAAACGATTCTCTGTGGGTGCGTAAGTTTGGTGCGGATAGGTGGTGGCCCTATTATCGGCCACCAAAAGAGAACGGCTGTTGTGAACATAGTGAAGTGCATGAAAAGATGAAGCCACTCATCCTCGAGAGACTGATTATAAGCTGCAGGAATATGCCATGCGTATAGTGTGCCTATGAAGAGCGGCAACGCAACTGATGGCCTCGTAAGGATCCTCATGACCTTGATGATCACCCCTGAGTTTGTCAGCGCGGTTCCAACCCCCACGCGCAAAGGACGAGGCAAAGCCCATATGTAAGCGGGCATGGGCCTGGCTAGCAAGAGGAGCGGTGCAGCGAACATGGCGATAACGATGTGCTGTGACATGTGGGCAGCGAACAGGTCGCCTGAATAGTAGTCGAGTGGTCCGGCCAGAGCCGTTGCCAGTAGGACGAGACCAAGAACACTTGCAGTGAATTTATACCAGAAGCGCCCGTCTCTATCGGAGCGAGTCGCCAAGCGCATGGCACCGATCGTATAAGCACTGGTTAATAAAAGGAATAATACGGCCGGAGGTGATGAGAAGTCCCACGCAAGCGCGAACTCTCCGAAACTATTGATCAGGTCAGGCTTTGGGCCGTCATTCATAGCGTCGGTTCATTCTTGGTATCTGTCACCCCTAATGGGAGCCAGTCTTAAAGGGATCGGGCTCACGCCTTACCCGCAAATTTTAACTTTTGCGTAAGTCAGTCTTGAGTCATCGGAGAATATTGGCAATCCGATTAGTTTGGTGACTGGTGACCAAATTCGGATAGCAGCAGGACTAGTGTGAATATGAAAATTCCAACGACCATGGCTGACCCGAACAGGTATGTAAATAATCGATGATCAAATCGCAAGTGCATGAAGAACGCGACCACACCTACAAATTTCAAAAGCGAGAGTATCAATAGTAATGGTATGTACCAGCTGCCCAGTCCTTCGACACCGAATAACCAGACCTCAAGAAGCGTGATAATGGCCAGGAAAAGACCTACAAGCCAGTAAAAGCTTGGTCCTGCATGCGAGACACTACCATGTGTGAGGATTCGCCAAATATTGCCTAACCAAGCCCCACCGATTGGACCCTCATAGGGCGGGTTCGGTTCATTACTGGCTGTGTGCGGGAGGTTCCACCAGCCGTTGCCGTCGTGATGGGTTAGTTTTCGCCAAAGACTGGCCATTATTAAATCCTCTGCCTATCTTTTATCGCTATCAGTGAGTAATTGATTCCATCCCAGGTGGTGGCGCGTCGTTTGCTGAAATCAAATAGATAACTGTAAAAATTACGATCCATACAATGTCGACGAAGTGCCAGTATAAACCTGCAATTTCGAGATCCAACGCGTTGTCAGGGCGGAGGGCTCCATTATGTGAGCTGTACGCGAGGAATGCCATCCAGATAACCCCGATTGTTACGTGGGCGCCATGAATGCCAGTGAGTATGAAAAATGTTGTCCCGAAAATATTTGTTCTGGGGGTCAAACCCAAGTGGGCGAATTCTCTAAATTCAACGAACTGGAATCCCATGAAAACTGAACCGAGAACAACGACCACCAGTATCCAGAGTGTTCCCTTGTTCTTTTCACCCTCCTTCACGTAGTGAAGGCCCAAGACCATTGCAAGGGAACTCATGAGCAGTACGAACGTAGACACCGACGTTATTGGTATGTTTAGAATCTCCGAAGGATACGGACCGACAAGGCTCTTGCCCCGGTATACGAGGTAGGTGGAGATGAATGCTCCAAAAAACATCACGTCTGACCCGAGGAATGCCCACATCAGGAGCTTCCTGCTATTCAGGCCGGTTGAAGTGTCTTCTACCGGCGGATGGTGTTCTGTTATTGCGGCCTGTGTCACGTTCGTTGAATCCTTGAGATGGAAATTGAACTCTTGTCTTCCAAGTTAATTACGTTGGGTCGTTTACCGGTTCCATTGACCAGCCAAGCATACCCCATATAAATATCGGGACGCCCGCAGCGATTACATAGGTGTTTGTAAGGAACCCGATGCCGAATATGGCGATGCCTAATCCTAGTATGAATGGGTAATAGGACTTATCAGGCAGGTGTATGCCTCCGTGTCCCCCATGGGCATCACCGTGCTCTTCGGCATCATGGCCTGCTACTGGTTCAGCTTCTTCAACTTCACGATCATGCTCGTTATGGTAGTACTCTGAGATGGTCTCGGGATGCTTTTTGAACCAGAAATCATCTCGGTACATAACCTGGGGTACTTCGTCGAAGTCGTGGACCGGAGGTGGTGAGGATGTGGACCATTCAAGTGTGCGACCATCCCATGGATCAGCAGGTGCCATTTTTTTATTCATTCGTGAATAGACTAAGTTGATTATGAACAGAAGAACTCCAAAGCCTAGTATGAACCCGCCAATTGATGCAGCGAGGTTCGAACCCTCCCATCCCATGTTCTCAGCGTAGGTATAAATACGACGTGGCATTCCGTCCATGCCTAGCCAGTGCTGAGGTCCAAATTGAAGATTCATCCCAATCATCATCAAGGCCCAGTTAGCGATGCCGAGCTTTTCGTTCAGGAACCAGCCGGTGAATTTTGGCCACCAGAAGTAAATTCCGCTGAATATTCCTAGCAGTGCTCCTCCTACGAGCACGTAGTGGAAGTGAGCAACGATGTAGTACGTGTCCTGTTGCTGGGAATCAGTTGGAGGCGATGCATGCATTACACCACTGAGCCCCCCAATGGTGAACATTGCAATAAAGGATACGGAGAACAGCATTGCAGTATTGAAGCGAATATTGCCTCCCCACATCGTGCCGAGCCAATTAAAGATTTTTACGCCTGTTGGCACTGCGATAAGCATCGTGGACATTGCGAAGGCGGTATTGGCAGCAGGACCAAGTCCAACTGTGAACATGTGATGGCTCCATACAAACCAGCCCATGAACGCGATTGCTATTCCCGCGAAAATCACGAACGGGTAACCGAACAATGGTTTTCGCGAGAATGTCGGTAGCACTTCGGATACGATTCCCATTGCAGGAAGGATGAGGATGTAGACCTCGGGATGCCCAAACAACCAGAATATGTGTTGCCACATCACTGGATCGCCCCCGGCTAGGGAGTTGAAGAAGTGAGTACCGTAAACACGGTCAGTTTGTAACTGAATACCTGCTACTGCAAGTATTGGCATTGCCAAGACCAGTAGCACTGAAGTGACAAGGGTCATCCATGTGAATACGGGCATTTTGAACATACTCATGCCCGGCGCTCGCAGGTTCATGATTGTGATAATGAAGTTGAGTCCGGCTGCTATTGAAGCGACACCGAGTATGTTCAATCCAACAACCCAGTAGGTCATCCCGAGACCTGGATTGAACGTCACACCTGAGTTGGGTGCGTATCCGAACCACCCTCCGTTAGGTGCATCACCTGTAATCCAGCCTGCATTCATGATCAACGAACCGAACAGGAATACCCAGTAACTGAGCGCGTTAAGACGTGGGAAAGCGACGTCGCGAGCACCTATCTGTAATGGAATTAGCCAGTTAAAGAACGCAGCGGACAACGGCATGATTACGAGGAACACCATTGTCGTACCGTGCATGGTGAATAGCTGATTGTAGAACTCGGGTCCGATAAAAGTGCTCTCTGCTGACGCCAGTTGCACTCGTAACAGCAGTGCCTCGACACCGGCAACCAAGAACCACAAGAACGATGTGATTCCGTACAGGGTTCCAATACGCTTATGATCGACTGTTCCGATCCAGCCCCAGATGCCCGTTTCAGATTGAGGACGAGGGAAGAATCTTGGGAATGTGAGTGCGTTTGTTGTCACTATTTAGCTCCACAGCCGGGCTTGCTAATTGCGCTCATGCTGGCATTTACTTCAAGGTTTTCAGATAGGTGATAAGGGCATCAATTGAATCGTCACCGAGCTTCTCCCAGTTGGGCATCAACCCTGGGGTGTACCCATCTACGATAAATGCATCGGGTTTTCTCAACGATTGCTCAAGGTATTCATCGGCGCTCAGGCCATCGACGCGGCTACCGGCTCGGTCTCCAATTTCAGCCAGCCCTGGGCCTACGATTTTGTCATCGCCGGTTGAGTGGCATGCTGAACAGTTGGTGACGAATATTTCAACGGCGTCAATGTCCCCTTCACTGGAAGTATCGGAGATCTCATTTCTGGTGCCTGTACCTGGCTTTAGAGATAGCAGGTATGCGGCGATATCTGAAATTTCATCGGTGGATAGATTTGCTTTGCCATCAGCAGTATTGTAAATAGCTGCATGATCCTGCATCCGAGTGCCGATTTTGATTGTAGATGGGTCGGTAATCCACCCAACAAGCGATTCGTGATTAAGGTCTTTGATTCCGGCAGCCAATGTTGAACGAGTTCCGAAGTGGGTAAGGTTAGGTGCAGAAACTATGGCTGAATTTTCGACATCCGATATCCAAGCGTTCCAGCGCGCTTGCTGAGAGCTTACTTCCTGTGCGTAGGATCCAGAAGCTGTTGAATCATTTGTGTGGCATGAAGAACAATGTCCAGCGAATAAACTCTTTCCGGAGGCTTCCGTGGAACCTGCGGTTGGCGGATCAGATGCTGTGTGCATGCTTGATATCCACGCATTGAAATCTTCTTCGGTATGTACGAACACTCGGAATCGCATATGAGCGTGCGCTATTCCACAAAATTCTGCGCATTGTCCGTAGTACTCTCCCACCTCGTCACCCATCATCCACAGGTAGTTGTCATTCAGCGGGACCATATCAACCTTGCCGGCAATTTTTGGTACCCATAAACTGTGTATGACGTCCTGAGACTCGAGTTTGAATCCTACCGGGCGGTTTACGGGGATATGAAGCTCGTTGGCGGTTATAACCTCATGGTCGGGATATCGGAATTCGAACCACCACTGATGGCCAATTGCCTCAACGTTTAGGACTTCTCCTTTGTCAGTGGGAGCGCCATTTTGTTGCTCCCAAATATCAGTGAGAGTTGGAATTGCGATAGCCAATAAGATCAATACTGGAATGATCGTCCACGTAATCTCGAGTTTGTCATTACCGTGGGTTTGGTACGGTAGTTTGTCTGAGTTTGAACGTCGTCTATACCT
>CAJWJL010000138.1:0-5928 GCA_913042135.1 uncultured Chloroflexota bacterium
GGTATCTTGAAGACCTTCGTAAACTCCGGGTCTAGCCAACTCATCCAGCGTTGCTATACCAGCAGCCATAGCTACTGGATTACCAGAAAGAGTTCCTGCTTGATACATGGAGCCAAGAGGGGCTACTTCAGACATAATTTCTGCACTTGCACCGTAAGCACCCACAGGGAATCCACCACCAATTATTTTCCCGAGACATGTAATATCCGGCATTATTCCCAAACTCGACTGCGCTCCACCGAAAGCAACTCGAAACCCCGAAATCACCTCATCAAAAATCAGTAAACACCCATGCTCATGGGTCAATGCCCGTAAACCCTCAATGAATCCATCAGCAGGTAAAACTACTCCCATATTCCCTGCCACGGGTTCAACAATCACAGCTGCGACCTCTCCAGGATTTGACTCCAGTAGCCCTTTAACTGATTCAAGATCGTTATATTCCGATACAAGTGTGCTTGCAGCGTAACCAGGATGAACACCAGATGAAGATGCAATTCCCTGACTCGCTAATCCAGAACCTGCTTCAACAAGCAATGCATCTTCATGGCCGTGATATCCACCCCTGAACTTGATGATCTTATTTCTGCCAGTCTTAGCACGAGCCAGTCTCAGAGCCGACATAGTCGCTTCGGTCCCGGAACTAACAAACCGAATTACCTCAATTGATGGAACGGCGTCAACAACCCTCCGAGACATCTCTACTTCCAACTCAGTAGGAGCACCGAATGATGTACCTAAGCGTGCTGCATTAATCGCGGCATCAATCACCGCTGGATTGGCATGTCCCAAAATCATTGGACCCCAAGAGCATACGTAATCAACCAGCTCGTTGCCGTCAACGTCCCAAATGCTTGATCCAGCAGCTTTCTCAAAAAAAATCGGGGAGCCTCCCACAGCACCCCATGCACGTGCTGGACTATTAACTCCACCAGGCATAATCAGCTTCGCATGTGAAAATAGCTGTTCGGACCTAACGCGTGACAATTAATTACTCCCATAAAACCCGTAATTATCATTAATCAGACATTGTGACGCGAAAATTGAAGTGGCAACAGTGCAAATACACCTGTTTAAACCAAGTCTAGGAGACTATGAGAACCTAGTCGGTTGTATCCTCATCTCGTTCAAGCAGGGCGAAAACTTTTTGAACTGATTCAGCAGCTTGAGCTTCTTCACTGCGAAGGAAACTAATAGGATCTGCAAGAATCCTCCGAACCAGTGATCGGGTCATCTTTTCTACTAACTGCGTTTGGTGGTCTGTTAACCCGTCTATTCGGGCCAGTGTTTGCTCAACTTCTTGCTGGCGCATACGCTCGATACGTGCGCCAAGAGAACGAACCACCGGTTCAAGATCAATACCAATCAAGCGTTCTTTAAAACGAGAAACCCCATCGTCAATCAGCTCTGCAGCCGCTGCAGCTGCAGATTCTCTGAGCGCCGAATTTTCTCTGGACTTTGACTGTAGTTCGGAAAGACTTATAAGCGTCACCCCCCGAACTTCCGCCACAATAGGATCAACATCCCTTGGCATCCCAACATCAAGAATATTCAGGGGCCGCTCAGGTCGCATATCCATAGCAAATCTAACAGTTTCGACCGTGATGATCGGGTCCGAAGACGAAGTACACGCGATCAACATGTCACAATCGACGAGAGTCTCTGGAATTTTTTCAAACGGAACCTGAGAAGAACCAAAATCCTCCGCAAGAACCCTGCCACGTTCAAACGATCGACTTGATACGACGATTTCGTCGGCCCCATAGCGCCTCAAAGCGTTAGCGGTGAGCCTACCGGTCTTACCTGCACCAACTAGTAAAACCTTTAGACCACTTAGATCTCCAACAATATTTTGAAGTTCCTTAACCCCAAGTGAAGAAATCGAAATACGATTTCTTCCTATACCAGTCTCTTTACGAATGCGTCTACTGGTTCGCAATGCTGCGTGAAACATACGTGACAAGGAAGGATCAATCGTGCCCGCTTCACCTGCAGCCTGTAGAGCCTTCGTAACCTGCCCGATGATTTCGGATTCTCCAAGTGCAATGGAGTCCAAACCCGCAGCTACTCTGAACAGGTGTTCAGCGACGGCATCTCCGCTGAGTGTATAGATGTATTGATCAATTTTGGATACTCGAGAACTTTTCGAGGTAGTCTCAATGTATTCCTTCAGACGGTTGATCCCAATCGGAACATCTTCGGTAACAGAGTAAATCTCCATCCTGTTACAAGTGGAAAGTATTACACCTCCACCAGCGTGCGTGGCCAATCGCTGGAGATGCATTCCAATATCTTGATGCGGAACAGTTACGCCTTCCAGCACTTCCATTGGTGCGTGTTCAATATTTAAACCGGCGAATATGAAATTCAAAGAATAAAAATTACCGCTAAAGTATCAGATGCCTCATACTTTGATGAGTTATTAAGCGAAAACATTATCATGAATAATCAGGTCCTGATCTAGTTCATTTAGGGTCCATAAGAATAGCTGATAGCATCTATCATCACCTATTACTCTTACATTAAACCTATCAACCATAAAGTTTCTAAAACCAACATTACACATGAAACATCAACCGATAATCGCACCTACCGAACGCGGATACGCAATGCCCGAGATCTTCGTAACCACCGAATGGCTTGCAGAACATATATCAGACCCTGACGTACGGGTAGTCGACACAGATGTACCCGAAGAGTACGAGAGAGGTCACATTCCAGGTTCAGTAAATCCCATAGATCATTACTACAAAACTTCACTTGAAGACCGGACACATATTCAGGGCCCTGAACAATTCGCAGAAACGATGTCAGCTCTAGGGATTGGCGACGATACCACGGTGATTGGATATGATCGCTCGGGAGGTGTCTACTCTTTTCGTTTGATGTGGGCACTGCACTATTACGGACACACGAACGTGAAATTCCTTGATGGTGGATTACCAAAGTGGAAAGCTGAAGGGCGCGAAATTAGTACCAAGCCTGTTATCACACCAAACGCTACATTCACATCAAGTGCAAATTCAGAACTCTTCGCTTCACGCAATCAAGTCATGAACGCAATTGATGACAAATCAACAATACTCCTCGATGTTCGAGCCGATGACGAATGGGATGGAACCAACAAACGGGGAGGTCCCAGAGGTGGAAGAATCCCGGGTGCAATTCACCTCGAATGGACCAATTTTCATACCGGAGGTGAAATCCCCGTTCTAAGATCAGCAGAGGAAATCAGAAAACTACTTGCAGACGTGGGGATCACAGCTGATAAAAATGTAATTACATACTGACAAGGTGGTATCCGTGCGGCGCACGGATTCTGGACCCTCAAGCTCATTGGATTTGAAAATGTTCGAGATTACGATGGATCATGGAGAGAATGGGCTGAAATTCCTTCTTGCCCGGTAGAACACCTCACCTGACGATGATGAGCGTCAAGATCTAAAGGCAGTTTTAAAAAATGCAATTGCAGATAAGAAATTTGTTAGCAAGGACTTCAATTTGACCAATTGGCTAGCGCTTGCCAAATCGAATAGTAACAACTTATTTGATCTAATTGAAAAACTCGTCTCAATTGAAACTCCGACCAGAGACAAAGCCGCTAATGATGATATTTCTTCATTCACCGCCAATTTGATGCGATCAATAGGAGGTGAAGTGACCGTCCATTCTCAAACAGAATTTGGTGATCACATAGCTATTAATTGGCCATCACCAGACGGCAACAACAACAAACAACATGCCTTCGTGATAGGGCATCTCGATACTGTTTGGCCCCATGGCACACTAGAACAAATGGGATATACAGAAAAAGAAGGGCGGTTATATGGTCCGGGCGTACTTGATATGAAGGCAGGGATCGCCACAACCATCGTGGGGCTCGCAACCCTTAAACACAACAATCTCTGGCCAAATCGACCTGTAAAAATTCTATTCAATACAGATGAAGAAGTTGGCAGTCCCTCATCTAGACCATTAGTCGAACACTATGCAAAGGGTGCCGCTTACGCTTTAATCATGGAACCAGGTCAAGGTTCAAATGGTGCGCTCAAAACCGAACGCAAAGGCCTGGGAGAGTTTCGAATATCAGTCGAAGGCAAAGCGAGCCATGCAGGTGCTTTTCCAGAACGAGGAGCATCTGCTATCCACGAGTTATCGCACAAAATACTTGAGTTACAGGCGATGAATGATTGGAAAAACGGTATCACTGTAAACACTGGTCTCGTTTCAGGTGGCTCCGCCCGAAACACCATTCCCGCCTACGCGGAAGCAACCATTGACGTACGAGTTCGAACCACAATTCAAGCAACCAAACTCGAAACATCAATCCGCGCATTGAAACAAACCATAAACGGTACTTCTATAAAAATCGAAGGCGGATTCCACCGTCCACCAATGGAACGTACACCAGAAATAGCTGCTTTAGCAGAGAAACTAATCAAATGGTCAGACAAGCTTGGATTTAAAATGACTGAGGAATCCACTGGAGGAGGAAGCGATGCCAACCTCACTGCGGCTATGGGCGTTCCATCAGCCGACGGCCTTGGATCTATGGGTGAAAATCCCCATGCTGAAGGCGAAAACATCAAAATCAGCGAACAAATCAATCGGCTCGCACTTTTCATGAAAGCGATAAACTCCCTTTCCTGACCAGTCAAGGCAGCGAACAATGTCGCAACATACAGATCCAAGACAACAAACCCATGAGGACGTTCGACACGATTCAATGAATCATGGAAAATCCCTGAACTTAAACCGAGTCTTGGTGCCATTAAACGGATCACAGTATTCAGAACAAATACTTCCATTCGCAGCGATGTTCGCTGAATGGTTCTCCGGTGAAATCACACTATTCCATAGCCTGCCCCCAACCCACCCCGCGAGAGGCGCAAGACCAAGACAAGTACACTACCCCGACGCACCTCATGATCGCGGCACAATCCTTGCATCAGCCTACCTAGAAGAGGTGGTCAGCAGGCTTGGGCCCCATGGCGTAAGTTGTCGCTGGGGGATCGCTACTGGTGATTCTGCAACAATGATTACATCACGTGCTACAACTAGTTCGTTCGGTATCATTGCGATTGCAGCAACTGCCCGATCAAAAGTCCACCGCCTGGTATCACCAGGCTTGTTAGACAAACTCTGGAAAACTACAACTGCCCCATTATTGATCGTTAATCCACACCGTAAGGACTTAATCTCTGATGCTCCTAAGGCACCGAAAACCTTAATTATTCCACGTGGTCACCGTAGTTCAAATTCCGTACTGCCTATTGCAAGCGCTGTGGCCGGAGCAAGCCGATCCAGCATCAAAATCATTGAAAAAAAATCAAAACCGAACAAGAAGAACGAATCAGAAATTCTCAACTACTTTTCAAATAAAGGTATTGATGCAGAAATAGTACGAGTCGGTGGAAACTTCACGCGCCAAATTCATAAGATACAAGCCGACGATCCTGGATCTTGGATATTAGTAGGATCAAAGATGCGATCGGGTATTCGACGGTCTATTCTAGGAAGCATGGCAGACAGACTTGCAAGAGACGCAGTAGGACCTATAGTGGTGATTGCTGATTCCAAGGTGATTAAACAAAGAACAAACGCATCACACAAAGCGACGAAAGCCCTGACTGCGGTTCACTGATAGGTAGATACGACATCCCCAATTATCAACTTGCGGACTTTGTAGGTTATTTATCTGCATTCCTGCGGATCATATAACCCCCCAATGCGCCAACTGTGGCTCCAAACCATGTATACGGTATAAGAGCCACAACAATGATCACCCACCAAGTTGTCGGTATTCTTATAACTTCATCTACGCCAAACACAAATTTTATTATCAATACAACAACGACCGGGATGAACATTAACCCAGCCATCAGTCCGCCAAACTTAATAACCCCATCCTGATTAATATTCGCAATA
>CAJWJL010000139.1:0-5803 GCA_913042135.1 uncultured Chloroflexota bacterium
TCTCGAAGCAAAAATATAGCAATATTCTGTTAAGTGAATGTTAGTAATGGAAGTGGCTGAACGCACTCTGCTTATCATTTACTGGCGGTGATTTATCAAACCGCACTTCCTGTAATGTCTTGCTTAGGTTCCTTAGATGTCCTCATAGATGGGTACACGATGAATACGATTAGTGTGCAAGCGATTCCAATGCAAGCAGTGATCATTACTGCAGTTGCAATGGTATAGAAACCGGCTAGCATGCCGATGCCCAATGCCCCTAAGGGGCCAAACCCGATGAACATCGTGACTGAACCCATAACCCTGCCTCGCATCTCTTGAGAGGAGGTGTAGACCATGATTGCACTCTGCATTGCAGCGAATCCGGACATTCCTATGCCGCTCAAAAATAAAATTAGCAGTGAAGCCCAATATGTGTTTGATTGAGAAAATAACGTTATGGTCAGGAGGTACAGTAGTGAACTCCCCATGTATATGCGTATGTATTGGTGCGGTCGGGCGAAAATTGTGACCAGAGCAGCGCCCAAGAACATACCTACGCCTTCTACAGACTGCAGGACTCCAATCAGGACATCGCTCACCTCCAACACTTGTCGAGCGACGACTGGTTGCTGGCTCATATAAGAAAAGCCAAATGCGTTTACGACCAGAGTCACAACGAGTGTTCCAATTATTATCTCGTTACGGCGGATGTAGCTGATGCCTTGAGTCATCTGCGTTTTGGGGCTGGTATATCGTTCGGTCGACAGTGGTTGCAGGTAGTTAGTAGAAACCGCAATGATGAGACCTACTAAATACAGTAATGCAGCTAACAGGAACCCTCCGTATGCTCCTACTGTTCCAAGTAAAACCCCTCCTGCGAACGGACCCAGGATTCGGAAAAACGAACTGCTGGTCATTTCTAGTGACATGGCGCGACCGACCTGGCTTCGATCGACAATCTCGCCCATCATTGTTCGCCTTACTGGAAAATCACTGGTCATCACAATTCCAATAAGAAAGCTTCCAACTGCAAGGTGCCAGAATTCGACAGAGCCGGTTACGGCCAGAAGCGCCCAGGTCAAGGCTGTGGCTGCCTGGACAATCAGACCACTTGTCAGCAGATGCTTACGGTTTATTCGTTCCGATAAAACTCCTAGGCCGAAACCGAAGAGCATTGGTACGAAACGCAGAAAAAAAACGAAAGAAACGAGGAAAGGAGAATCAGTTAATTCCAAGGTAAGCAATGGAATTACGAGCATTTCGAGCCACATCATGGAACTGGTTACCCAGCCGATAGACCATAGCTTAAGAAATTGGCTGTTCTTTAGTAGTTTTGGAGCAACAGATGGGAGTACGTTTGGTCGACCGTTCGGGGTGGGTAAAGTATTCAACTGGTTAATTGATTAGTCAGTTTTTAGTCAATCGACAAAGAAATGTTCGGTATTAGGTACGGTAAATTGTCTTGAATAGTATTGCTGGTGGAAGACGAAGACTTGAAAATTATTCATGCGGAACACGTTATCTCCAAAGTGCTTGCACCGCGTCCGAACATGCTGAGATTGTTTCTTCAGCTGCTCCAGCGGCCATTGGCGTGGTAACGACTTCGTATCCACCTTCCTCGAAGTTGTCTGCCATAGGCATATAACCCATGTAGCCATTTGAGTAGCCACCGAACAAGGTCTGACCGGCTGGAGAAGCGTTTTTCACTGCAACGCCTATCTCAGCAAACGGTTCTACGGGAATAGCTACCAATGCAGCAGGGCCTATTCGCATAGCCTGTATGGGCATGGACATTGGACCATCAGCGGTACGGGTAGCGTTTCCAAGGACAAAACTTGATCGTTTGGCATCTTTTACGGCTTCTTTGATCTCTGATTCGGATCCGCTCTTTCGAGTGGTATTGAGGAAAGCAACTGCCTGGTCAAAATCTGCTTGGGCATCGGCGATTGAAGGGAATTGACCTATCGGAAGCTCTACGTTCGTGTTGACTATGCGCAAGCTATCGTCAGGCTCTCCCGCAGGGTCATCTTCATACATTCCAAGATCCGCACCTGAAGGCACAACCTCCACCAATCGTTCTGTTCGAGGTATTGGGTCGGTTTCAAGTCGGACTTTAGCGGCTTCCAGTCCGAGCCGTGTGCCGAGTCTTTTAGCAACCGACACATCGCCAATAAATCCGTGCGTTGGGCCGCAGTTTCCAGCAGCACCCTGCAAGAACAGGCATATGCCTCCAACATGCTGTTCAACCACCTTGCGTGCTGTACCAGGGTAGTCGGGTGACAGGAGTTTGTTTGCTGGGCCTAAGATTGTCGGGTGACACGTGTAGTTTAAAATCGTTGCGATTGGATTACCTTGTTTATCGTCAATCACGACAACTCCCACTTCCCTGTCGACGAACCCGTCCCAGTTCCGTCCAGTAAAAAGTGTTCCATCCGACAGGGAAGGGCGGCGATTTACATTGATCGAACAACTGCCTTTGCCGACGCCTATGTGGGCGGGCTTTGCTGCCCATTTCGCAGTACTAACAGCTTCGGCTGCCTTAGCTGGCAGTGAATCCCAGTACGACCCTATGAGTTCCATGCCTTCGTCAAGCCAAGACTGACGGTTTACAGGTCCTGAATGCGTGTGAGTCGCCGACAGGCGAATATTCTCTGCTTTGATGCCCGATATGCTCGCTATCTTCGTGCGAATATTAGAGTCATCTTGGTTCGTGAGAATACCCACATCCAAGTCGACGATGGCGAGCTCAAGCTCACCGTCTGTTACATAAAGCGCCGTGGCATAGAAGGGCATGTCCACGCCCTCTGCACGCTGATGAGTTGCTGCGCCCCAGCCTGCGTGAGCAATTCCAACGGGTGGGGTGATATCAGATCTTCCAGCGCCAACTGTGAGCATTTCGTCTAAGTCCTATTAATGGTGGGTTGTTTAATTTTCATCCCAAGTAAAGTTCTTATCTTATCCCGTTACTGCGCCGGTTGAAGCAGGATTTACGAGCTTGATGTATTTGCTCAGAACTCCCTTGGTATACGGTGGAGGTTTCGGTTGCCATTTTGCCAGACGAGATTGTAACTCTTGCTCACTGATCTTTACATTTAGTTCGAAATTGTTGAGATCGACTTCGATCTGATCGCCGTCTTCAACAGCAGCAATTGGTCCGCCGACAGCAGCCTCTGGACCGATATGGCCGATCATAGAACCATGCGAAGCCCCAGAGAACCGACCGTCAGTCATTAACAGGACTTTTTCGCCGAGACCCTGACCAACGAGTGCAGCAGTTACTGAGAGCATCTCGCGCATTCCGGGCCCTCCCTTGGGGCCCTCATAACGAATAACGATAGCGTCTCCTTCGTGTATATCCCGTTGTTCCAGTGCTGCCATTACACCTTCTTCACCGTCAAAGACCTTGGCAGGTCCGCCAAAAGTCTGACCGAACTGGTGCCCAGCCACTTTGAGTACACAACCGTCCGGTGCCAGATTGCCGAAAAGGGTCACGAGGCCGCCAGTTTTTGAGATAGGTTTTTCAACAGAATAGATGACGTCGCTAGGCTGACCGACTTTCACATTTTCTAGATTTTCAGCGATTGTCTTACCCGTTACGGTCATGCAATCGCCGTGCAACAGTCCCGCATCGAGGAGTCGCTTCATTACGACCGGTATGCCTCCGCTGCGGTCGACGTCGAGCATTACGTATTTGCCTCCAGGTTTCATGTCTGCGATCAATGGGGTTCGCATCGAGATATCATGGATGTCCTTGAGTGTCAGTTGGACGTTCATTTCGTGCGCAATCGCGGGCAGGTGAAGAGTTGTGTTTGTTGAGCCGCCCATCGCCACAACGACTGTCAGTGCGTTCTCGAACGCTTGTCGGCTCAATATGTCTGATGGCCTGATATTTCGTCGCATGAGGTTCAGAATTGCATGGCCGGCTTCCCTTGAAGAGGCGACTTTTCGCTGGTCAACATTTGGTTCAGAAGCCGATCCGGGCAGCGATAGTCCCAGAGCCTCTCCTATCGAGGACATTGTGTTTGCTGTGAACATTCCGCCGCACGAACCTGGACCCGGGCAGGCATGGGATTCGATAGCGTATAACTCGTTGGCATCGATCTGACCGGTTTGGTACTGTCCAACGGCTTCGAATACGGTCTGAATCTGAATATCCTCACCATGAAGCGACCCCGGCATGATCGACCCACCATAGATAAACACGGACGGGACATTCAGGCGGGCCATCGCCATCATCGCTCCTGGGAGTGACTTGTCGCAACCGGCAACCGCGACCAGGCCGTCATAACGTTCCGCGAATACCACTGTTTCGATGGAGTCAGCGATAACTTCCCGGGAGACCAGTGAGCCCCTCATGCCTTCCGTACCCATTGAGATAGCATCTGAGACTGTAATCGTCCCAAATGTGAAAGGGGTCCCACCAGCTGCGAACACGCCGCGTTTTACCTCCTCTACTAAAGGTTCGATTCCGGCATTACATGGCGTCACTTCGTTATGGGTCGATGCTATCCCAACAAAGGGCGCAGCTATGTCTTTATCGCTGAGCCCCATTGCTTTCATCATTGACCGGTGAGGAGCTCTAACAGCACCTTCCGTAGTCTCCCAACTGCGCCATTTCCCCGGGGCTCGTTTTGAAGATCGCTTGTTATTGAGTTTTTGTTGTGAGTCGCTGGATATAGTCATTTTGTGATGGTGTTTGTAGTACCTTCTATACTGTAATCGAACTTAGATTACAGTGATTTACGATGTGTAATGTTACACGCGGAAAGGCTTGGTAATGCTCGCTGGCTTCATGTGTTCCTTATACTGCTGGATAGTGCATTGTGATTGAGTGAACACGGTAATGTTGTCAGGAGTTGGTTAAAGGATTTTCAAGTGTATTCGATAGAAATGGTGGCCGACGATCTGTATTTTCCTGAGGGCCCTCGTTGGCGTACGGATGAAAATAAGCTTTACTTCAGTGACGTGATGGCAGGGAAAGTTTCGCGTCTGGGTGAAAATGGCATTGTAGAAACAGTGTTCGAGCCAGGAGAATTCCCCAGCGGTTTAGGTTTTCTGGACAATGGGGACATGCTCGTAGTTGCGACGGAGAGCCGTGAAATTGTGAAAGTGAGAAAAGAGGCTGTGCTGAAAGGTGGGGCGTCCCGCTTGGATTCATTTCGGCACGCTGATATTTCTACTCCTTACGATACTGGTAATAATGACATGGT
This sequence comes from uncultured Chloroflexota bacterium, assembly GCA_913042135.1. Lineage (GTDB taxonomy): Bacteria > Chloroflexota > Dehalococcoidia > Lucifugimonadales > Lucifugimonadaceae > Lucifugimonas. The sequence continues at coordinate 5,193 of CAJWJL010000139.1, forward strand.
GGTTGCTCAGAACGGTAACGCGTATGCTGGCGCGTACATTGCGGGATTGAGTGAGGACGAGCCACCAGGGCCGCACAATCCTCCGCAATTCGGGTACTTGGTTCTTGCTAGACCTGATGGAAGCTCCGAGGTAGTTGCGGATAGAGTTTGCTTTCCTAATGGAGGAGCGATAACTGCTGATGGAAAGACGCTTATCGTCGCAGAGACATTTGCTTTCACCCTTACAGCGTGGGATATCAATCACGACGGAACATTGTCGAATCGACGTCCATTTGCGAATCTGGCTGCTCCAACTGATGGTATTAGCCTTGATGTTGAAGGCTGTGTATGGGTCGCATGTCCGTATTTTTCTTACGGTGACTCAGGCGGATGGGTGCGTGTTGCAGATGGTGGAGAGATTAAGCAGGTTATTCCGCTCAGCGATCCGGACAAGAGTGCTTACGCTTGCATGCTCGGCGGGATCGATGGGCGGGATCTATACCTGTGTGAATCGACGGTCTTGGGTAGAGAAAGATTTCAGGGGGATGGTCGAGTGAGGAAAGTTCGTGTCGAAATCCCAAGAGCAGAAAACCAGTTTTAGGGACTTGCGATGCGCCAAGAGCTTTTGCGGC
>CAJWJL010000140.1:0-5799 GCA_913042135.1 uncultured Chloroflexota bacterium
CTATGCCAAAACAGAGCAACCTTTTCAATTAGCGGCGCATCGGTTGTCGCCATCCTGTATACCCAGTTGGATCCTGAACTGAGGCCTGTGCGTAGGTCTGACTGGTCAATGTGATAACGCCTGATCAAATCTTGCGGTAGTGAAGATGTGTCTACCGCGTCTAAAAGTTGATCAACAGCTTGTTCGTAATCGATGTTTGAGAAATGATTGAGCTCTGTGACAGTGCCACCGAAACCAGCACGTCTTAGCAGATGGGCGATTAGTGATTTATTCTCAAGCGTCGTGTCTGTAGTCATTCCTGTGATACCTCAAAGTGGATTCTACACACGACTCATATATGTGTACAAACTTTGCTGGTATTTGGATGAGTCACGAGAGAGGCGCCGGAATGCTATCTGGCTTATTAAAATTCCTATCAGCGCATTATTTTATTGTTGGGATTGAGTTTCTTGTCATTATGCTTTCTGTGATGAAACCACAATTATTAAAAACAGCACTTTGTGTCTTCCACGCATACCGTGCAGCAAGTACCCTTGGTTGTGCCGCGAGGGTGACGGGTGGTCGCCGCTGCATTTACTTGCAGGGGAGGAAAGTCCGAGCACCTCATGAATCAGAGTGCCTGCTAACGGCAGGGCGGGGCGACCCGATAGATAGTGCAACAGAAAATAATCCGCCAGTATGAAAATGTTGGTAAGGCTGAAAAGGTGCGGTAAGAGCGCACCGCCCGGGATGGTGACATACGGGGCTAGGTAAACCTCACTCGGTGCAAGACCAAATAGGGAAGCGTTGACCGGATTCGGGTAGCTTCCGGGTTGGTTGCTTGAGCCTGCGGGTAACTGCAGGTCTAGATGGATGGCCGCCGCCGGTTTATCGAACCGGTACAGGACTCGGCTTATAGTCAGCCTCGCGGCTATTTAGGTTAAACACGTGCCTGATCCTTGATCGAAATATATTTAGGTATTGAGTGTGAAATCCACGTTTAATCGGCTGGCCATTTCCCGAAAATAGTTCACAGTGTGACGCGGTAAAGGTATCCCTGTTTCACTACGTTTTTCAACGTACTTTGCATCTGGGTATCCCGGATACTGGATGTCAGGAGATCCTGGAGCAGGCTCTTGTGATCGCAATGTTCTTAGGATGTCATCCATATCAGCTTTGAATTCTTCTGCAGGACGAAACCCATCTATACGGGTAGCTTGGAAATAATGACAAAATCGGCCGCCTTTTGGATCGTCGAGCAGCATGCCTGACAACGTTTCACCCGGTAAAACTCCGCCTAGTACATCAGCCATCATGCCGATTCCCATACCTTTATGGGCGCCTTGATCGTATGTGCCGCCTAAAGGTGGCTGCCCAATAGCTTCCCCGCGACGAGTTATGTCTGTTACCGCCTTGCCATTGGCGTCTTGCGCCCATCCCTCAGGTATATCTACACCAAACGCTTGGGCTATAGAAACTTTTCCATATGAGGTGGTTGAGGAAGCCATGTCTATAACGAATGGGGGTTCCTTCCCTGCTGGGGCCGCAAAGGCCATTGGGTTGGTTCCCATCCACGGGTATCGACCGTTCATCGGTATTATCACCCGGCCACCTCCAGAAGACATTGAGAAGCCTAGCATGTCGTGCTCCAAGGCTAGACGAGCGTAATAACCTGCAGCACCGTAGTGCGAGGAATTTTTCACAGCTACGGACGCTATCCCTGTGCCCTTGGCTTTTTTGATTGCCAGTTGCATAGCTTTGACACTCGCTATCATCCCCATGCCTTTATCTGCGTCGATGACAGCGGTACCCGGTGTTTCATGGGTTACTTGAATATTGGGCGTTGGATTGATGTAACCGTTTAGTAGACCTGTGAGATAGTGCAGGTCGAGGTTGTAGCAAACACCGTGGGTGTCTATACCGTTCATATCGGCATCTACGAGGACTTCAGCACATAATTGTGCCTCGTTGCCAGGCATTCCTGCACCACTAAAAAGTTTCGTTATGAAATCGCTGAGTGGTTCAGCATGTACGAAGGTGGGGTCAGGAATATTCTTTAGTTTTTCTAGGACCATCGATTGGTTCTTAACTTTCTAATGACTTGTTTTGGATTGCAATTTCAAAGCAGTTATGAGTATTGAAATGAATGTTACTTGGCTGTCGTTGGTGATAGGACCTATTTTCTAACCTTGTTTATTGTGCCAAAGTAATGGCTTACTAGTACATTAACGAACCGATCCTGATAATTGAGTTTAACTGTGGAGTTGTCATTTGATGGCTGATATTGCTGACATTGTTGTCGTGGGGGGAGGAGTTCACGGTGCTTCGACGGCCTGGCATTTAGCAAAACGCCGTGCGGGCAATATTGTGTTGATCGAAAAAGATGGGATAGCGTCTGGGGCTTCTGGTTGGTCGAGTGCAATTGTTCGGATGCACTACCAACTTGAGTCACTTGTGAAAATCACTATGTACGGTCGTGAGATGTATGGAGATTGGGCGAACATTGTAGGTGTAGGCGAGAGTGGATTCCGCAAGGTTGGATTTCTTGTGTTGTTCCCTGAAGATGAAATTGAGCCTGGTCAAAAAGTTGTAAAAATGCAAAATAGGCTGGGCATTGATACTCGTTTTATTTCTAAGGGAGAAGTGAGTCAAATAGAGCCTCGATTATCAATTGATGATGTTGCAGCGGGTGCATGGGAACCGAATTCAGGCCACGCGGATGGCTCCACCGTGGCGAACTCGTTTATAGCTGCAGCTCGTTCTCTGGGCGTCGATGTTCGTATAGGTACGGAGGCGCTGGCACTTATAACCAATCATGACAAGATCACAGGTGTCGAAACCTCTGAAGGTATGATTTCCGCTGGGACTGTAATTGTTGAAGCCGGTTTCCGAACGAGTGCTTTGCTTGCGCCCCATGGGATTGATCTCCCGATAACTCCTGTACGCCATGCTATAGCCGTTATCAAAAGAACCCAGGATTTTGGCGATATTCATCCTGTCGTGTCTGATCGAGTCGCTCGGGCATATTACAGACCAGAAGCGCAGAACTTGGCACTATTGGGAGAACACGATCCTCTGAGAGGTCCAGTAGACGCAGATGTTGAGCTTGCCAAGCCACCGCAAATGGATGAGCAGGTGAGTTTGATGCAAAGGTTTTCCCATCGATTTCCAGGTCAGGATTCGGCCTCGATGATGCGGGGTTACACTGGCGTCTATGACTGTTCTCCTGATTTTCAACCTGCTTTCGGTAAGGTCCAGGCACTGGATGGCCTGTTTGTAGGTGCCGGATTTAGTGGTCATGGATTTAAGCTGAGCCCTGGGATTGGAAAGATCCTCAGTGACTTAGTTGTCGATGGGTCAACTGACATGATTGATGTGAGTCCGTTCAGGATTGAACGATTTGCCGAGGATGACTTATTACTTGGCGGTGAAGGTTACGCAAATCGTTCTTTGGCTTAACTAAAAATCGGATTTGAACCGCCAAACGAATCTATGGCGGTTCCTGTTATGGCAGAACTGGCATCTGATGCAAGAAACAGTGCTACCTGTGCGATTTCTTGGGGATCCATCAGTATTGGATTTTCGGATCGTCCTTTTGTATTAAACGCTGCACGGAAACCTTCGGTATCTGTCCCTCCTGGGCAGATGGCATTTACGTTTATTCCGTGTTCATACACCTCTGCAGCAAGTGACTCTGTGAAGCTAATTAAACCTGATTTCGTTACTCGGTAGGCACTACGTCCAAATGCACCTTTTCTACCGCCGATGGAGGAAACATTGATGATTTTTCCGTGGCCACGCTCAAGCATCCCATGAATTAGTTTTCGAGTTATGAGAAACGATCCGGTTAGATTTACGTTTAACACATCTCGCCATAGATCCGGGTCGAAATCTTTCACAGTTATCCGTGGATGAATAATGGCTGCGTTATTGACTAGGATGTCGACACCGTTGAATTCTAGCTCGGCAGTTTCGGCGAGCCTATTGATCTCAGATTCAATTCCAAGGTCAGCAATAACACCTATTGCTGTTCCGCCAGAGTTCACGATCAGATTGGTTACTTTTTCGATTTCCTGACTTGTTCGACCGGTGGTGATCACATTGGCACCTGCAGTGCCGAATGCGATGGCAATTGCTTTACCGATACCTTTGGATGACCCGGTTACCAGTGCAGTTTTTCCATTTAGTGATGTCATGGAATGAATCATAGCCTTATTACCGGTATTGAACGATATGCTGATCGGCATAATACTTGCAATGCAATCGTTTAATTTTGGATATTAGACCGGAGAATTACATGGCAGAAAAGGTGATAGTCACTGGTGGGTCCGGCCGTGCGGGTGAATACATAATCTCTGAACTTGCGGCCAATGGCTATGAAGTTTATAACGCGGACGCCGTTGCTCCGCGTCCGGGATCTGCTTCTAATGCAGCTCAGTTCTGGCGTATAGATGTGACCGACTACGGTGAGGTATTGAATGCTCTGACAGGAGCTGACGCTGTTATTCATATGGCTGCAATCCCCGCCCCGAACATGGATCCTGAACATAAGCTGTTTCGGATCAATATGATGGCAAATTGGAATGTCCTAGAGGCTGCTGAAGTCCATGGTATTGGTCGTATATGTATGGCTTCGTCTGTTAATGCTGTGGGCGCTGGTTGGGGTTCCAAACTTTATACGCCCGAGTATTATCCGGTTGACGAAAATCATCCGACTAGAGTCGAGGATGCCTATTCTCAATCTAAATGGCTTGGCGAAGAGATGGGCGAGGCGTTCGTTCGACGCCGACCTGGAAAAGTGCAAATAGCGAATATGCGTTTTCACGGTTTATGGGATCCCGAGACGGCGAAGCAACATTTAGAGTCAGGGGATAAGACATCACTTGACGGCAGGCATCCGATGGGATTTTGGAGTTGGGTCGGTCGACATGATGCGGCGCGTGCGTGCCGCCTGTCGATTGAGAAGGAGTTTGGCGGTCATGAGGCATTTTTCATTAATGCTACCGATACTGTTCTGGAGATCCCGACAATGGCTGCGCTAGAAGCAGTTCACCCCGGAGTGGAAATTCGAGAACCTCTTCCCGGTTTTAAGAGTCCTTTGTCTGTAAAGAAAGCTGAGGAGTTACTTGGTTGGATTCCGGTCGAATCTTGGCGAAAAGGCACGGTGCTACCTCCTGAGCCTAATGATGTAGTCCCAGTGAGTTATAAACCTCAGTGGACGCGTCAGGGACCTGTCCTAAGACTTTTTTAAATCAATGTGCCTTGGTGGAATGACAGTTGATGAGATCTGGTCTAGCTGGTGACTCCGCCGTCGATCGGAATTGCCTGTCCAGTTATGTAGCTAGCTGAATCTGAGCATAAGAACGAGACAACATTTGCCACTTCGCTTGGTTTTCCGTACCTACTCATTGGGATCCACCGTTCAAGTTTCTCTCGGATATCGGGTTCGTTGTTGTCTATACCTTGCATCATTGTCGTATCGATAACTCCAGGGCAAACGGCGTTTATACGAATATCTTTGCGTGCGTAGTCTCTGGCTGCCGATTTAGTGAGTCCTAATAACCCGTGCTTGCTTGCTGTGTAGGCTGTTTGCCGTCCTGTACCTCCTCGCAATCCCATAAATGAGGAGTCGTTCACGATTGACCCGCCACCATTTTCGAGCATGTACCCGATCTCGTATTTCATACTTAGGAAAGTGCCCTTCAGATTGGTGCTGATGACGTTGTCGAAGGTATTTTCATCGACTTCATGTAGAGATGATGTAGGCTCAAGAATCCCAGCGTTGTTGAATGCTGCATCAAGGCCCCCTAAGTGTGCTGC
>CAJWJL010000141.1:0-5782 GCA_913042135.1 uncultured Chloroflexota bacterium
AGTTCAAACCGTTCTTCATTGAAGATCCTATCCGATCTGAAAATCATGGCAGCTACAGGAACTTACGCAGGCAGGTTAATTTACCGATCGCTGCGGGTGAACAATGGGCGTCGAAATGGGATTTCAGGGAAGTTATTGAAGAGGATTTGATCGATTATGCCCGGATTGATCTTTGCATAGCAGGTGGCTTGACCGAGGCTCTCAAAATTACTCATTGGGCAGAAACGCATTACATCGATATCGTCCCACACAATCCCCTTGGTCCGGTCTCGGCCGCTGCATGCGCTGCCCTTTGCATGGCATCCACAAACGTGGGCGTACTGGAAATGCCAAGGCGTCCTGGCTCCTACGCCACTGAATTGTTTCCGCAACAGATTGAATGGGCTGACGGCTACTCGTGGTGCCCAGACGCCCCGGGACTGGGAGTGGAATTCGATATTGATGCTGCAGAAAAAGCTGCGGTGGATCCACATGGGTGGCCACCAAGACTTCGCAGAAACGACGGTGCGTTGACTAACTGGTAAATCTCGACAATCTCTACAACCTTATTCAAAGGATATAACTGATCATGCCATTTATTTACACCCCGTCACTTTATGGATTCGCCGGCGCGTTGATCTTCTTGGTACTGGCGCTGATTTCGCTGAACGATGAACAATGGCTCCACACAGCTATGTGGGGTCTTCTTGGTGCGGCTTTTCTTCTTAAGCATCTGCCCAAGCTACTGGTTTTCAGATTCCTGAACTTAGTAGCTTTAGCGATGCTGGCAATAGGCTTTATCCTGTTTTTGATTGAGCATATCTCTCAAATCACCTAATGTGATCAATCGATAGTTGCACCACCATCTATCACGATATGCGTACCCGTCATAAAAGAAGCCTCATCCGAAGCCAGGAACAAAGCGCCCGACGCTATTTCGTCCGGAGTGCCCATTCGCTTCATGAGAGAGTCTTGTCCGAATTCCACATACGCTTTCTCAGGGTCCAGTCCTAAGGAATCGATATGCCGGTCGGTAGCTCTTGTACGAATAGAGCCCGGACAAACAGCGTTAACCCTGACATTGTCTGCTGCAAGATCCATTGCCAGGCATCGAGTTAGTTGAGCTACCGCACCTTTGGAAGCGTTGTAAGGAATAAATTCGGGCTGTGCGATAAATGAAGAAACAGACGCGATGTTGACGATAGCCCCCCCGCCATTGCTGCGCATTGACGGCAAAATTTCTCTAACGCAATTCGCATATCCAATGACGTTGACACCAAATACTCGTGCCCAGTCATCAGCCGTAATCGTTTCAATGTTGCCAAACACAAATGCAGCTGCGTTATTTACCAGTATGTCTACATCTCCGTGAGCGCCAATAGCATTCGAAACCGTCTGCTTGACCGATGCCCCATCTGATGTATCGGTCCTACTGTAAACCGCTGTGCCACCAACCTTCTGGATCAGTTCGACCGTTTCACGTCCTGAGTCTTCTTCTATCTCAGCTACTGTGATATTTGCGCCTTCATCCGCAAAGCGAAGCGCAATAGCCCTTCCAATACCATTTCCACTACCAGTCACGATTGCATTTTTACCTTCAAGTCTCACTACAACATTCCTTTCTTTCATTCCAATAAGACGAGCCAGTCACGATAATGCTCACAATATACTGCTCGAAACCAGATTGATTGACACACACACTACCCACATAATTGACTTTCACACTTGTTAGAACAGGCTGACACATGATCAACGATAAATTCTTTGGACGACGCAGATCCACTCCAACACGTCCAGTACCTCCCGGCCAGTACCTGGAAGACGGCTTTCCTGTTTTATCCGCAGGTCCCACTCCCAGAGTAGATATCAACACTTGGGATTTATCAATCGAAATAGCGGGGGAGACAGCAGGGACTTGGTCATGGGAATCACTCAACAGCCTTGAACAAACAGATATGCATACCGATATCCACTGTGTAACAAAATGGTCAAAGCAAGACACAAACTGGCGCGGAGTTGCAATTGACACGCTACTTGCTGACGCGCAGATCAGTCCGCCTGACGGATACGTCATGGCCTATTGCGATGGGGGATATACAACGAACGTCCCAGCCAAAGACTTAATGGATGGCAAGGGAATACTTGCACACACCTACGAAAATAAGCCACTCCCTGCTGAACACGGCGGACCAGTGAGGCTGTTTATACCTCATCTCTACTTGTGGAAATCAGCAAAGTGGATAAGGCGTCTGAGGTTCATGGACAAAGACGAGCCAGGATTCTGGGAAGGCTACGGGTATCACATGTATGGGGACCCATGGCTTGAACAACGCTACATAGGCGATTAATTTTGCCACCTCAAACGGAGAAGCCATGGCGTGTAGCTACTGTGACAGCGGTGAAAATCGCGTCAAACCGTGTCAAGCTGTTCACCCTTGAATTACCATCAAGTGGAAATTTCAAAGCCGGGCAGCACTATGACGTACGACTTACCGCGCCCGATGGGTACCAAGCACAACGAAGTTACTCTCTGGCTTCGTCGCCAGGAGATACCAATTTAATCGAAATAGCTATCGAATTGATTGATGACGGTGAGGTCTCAAGCTATTTCCACGACTCGGTAGAGCCTGGTGAAATGATCGAAATTCGAGGACCTATCGGCGGACACTTTACCTGGGAGCCCTCACATACCAAGTCATCGATTTTCGTAGCAGGCGGATCAGGGATTGCACCAATCATTTCAATGCTGAGACATCGCTTCACTGTTAAAAATAATGCGCCTGTCCTGTTGCTTTTCAGTGTGAGGACCGAGGACGACATACTTTACCGAGAGGAATTGGAAAGGATGGCCGATAATGACCCGAGTTTCCACATGGTAACGACCATAACGCGTGGCACGTCAAAAGACTGGATCGGCAATACAGGTCGAATTGACCGGGATATGATCGATTCTGGGCTAGTGGATACGGGTGTAACACCCGAGTCAGCATATGTTTGTGGTGGATCGGGATTTGTCGAATCTATAGCCAATACCCTGCTTGATATCGGCCTGGATTTCAAACAGATTCACATAGAGAGGTTCGGACCTTAACTGGAAGTATCAAGAACTCTTCTTGCTGTTCTTTTTACGCGTATGCTCTTGGACTTCCTGGGTAAGTACCACCTGCATTCAATGAAAGGTTCCCACCGTCCATGGGTAGTATCGCCCCAGTTACAAAGCTTGATGCATCTGACGCCAAGAATATCGCCGGGCCCTTTATTTCCTCTGGGTTACCCAAACGACCCATGGGAATCCCGCCCTTAAAGGTTTCTTCTAATTCCGGGACTTTAGCCACTCTTTTTCGCAAACCATCGTTCCAAACCTGCGCAGGCAAAATGGCATTTACTCGCACACCACGAGAAGCCCATTCTGTAGATAATTCTCGTGTCATCTGTATCACAGCACCCATCGCCATCCCATATGGGGTATGCCCACGACCGAGAGAGTTCCAACCACCAATCGATCCGAAATTAATGATCGATCCCCTGCCCTGTTCTAACATACGTCGTCCAGCTTCCTGGCAAGAGGCAAAGCGTCCAACCACAAGGTTCTGAAGAGCTTCTTGCAATTTGTCCAACGGAAGATCTTCAGGTCGACCCATGTGTCCCTCACCCGCAACGTTCCCAACGACATCGATTCGACCAAAGTCAGAATCAATAGTTGCGTACAAATTTTTAATCTGCTCTATATCGGATACGTCGCAACCGATTGCAAGCACACGTCCACCTAAGGGTTCGATTTCTCCAGCAGTCAACTCAGCTCCGGGAAGATTGATGTCAACGAGGACGACGTCTGCGCCTGCTTCAGCAAAACCGATAGCCATCTGCCGACCCATGCCATTTGCAGCGCCCGATACCATGGCAACTCGCCCTGAAAGATCAAACAACGGGTGGGACATAGGATTGGCCTCAAAAATGCAGATTACTGTATGGGTGAGAAGTCAGCGGCGAGCATTAGCATATTTTGCATAGCAACTGGAGACACGCCTGAATCAGGCGGCCAACCTATCGAAGCAAACTGCTTACGGGCTTCAGTTCGGTGTTCAAAACTTTCATAAGCCCACATATGTGCCAACTGGTTCGCCCCGCCAATCTCGGAGTACCAAATACCAACCGGTTGAGCCAGGTTCATCCTCGCTTCAATCTTAGGCGCCCAGGCATCAAGTACTTTGGCAACGGCGCCAACTGGATACCTGTACATGCGGAGCTCAAACAGCGGACCAATCGTGCGATTGCGTTCAAATTTAGGCAAGAATGGCGCTTGGTAAAAAATATCAACTTGCTGATTTTCTACAATCCCTTTATTCGGCGGTGGCCAAATGCCATCCTTAATTACTTGAGATCGAATCGCGGACCTCTCATTAAGGTCCTCATACTCCCAAATATGCAATACCCGATTTAACGGGCCAATTTCGGTATGAAAATATCCGACTAAAGGTGAATACTCGAGACGTTTTTGCATCATTGGAGCAGTATTGGAATAGTACTGAGTAAGAGATCCGGGCTTGAGGTCGTACGTTCTAAACTCATGAATCATCTAATTATCAGCCTTTAACATTGAAATTTATTTAAATCGTCCGAGATTCTTGAAATACGTCCAATAACTAACGGATCCGGTCAATGAACTTGGGTATTTTCAACGCCATTTCCGGTCGATGCAAATTGTAGAGGTCAACGGGTTCATAGGGATGTTTTTTTGCTTCTTCCGGATTGAATTTAACCCCAAGACCTGGTTCTGAAGGAATTTCAAGCCATCCATCATTCACCGGCATCGAAGTCGCACATACGTCAAAGCGCCATGGCTCAGGAGGAAAATGTTCCAAAGCAAAAAAGTTCGGCACACATGCAGCCATTTGCACAGCAGCGGCATGCGAAATTTCACCGTTCGGATTATGTGGTGTAAAAGCGGCATAATGCGAATCAGCAATGGCCGATATCTTTAAAGCGGATAACATTCCGCCGCAATGGGACATGTCCGGTTGAACGATGTCCGCCCCACCACGCTCCAGTAATTGAGTAAATGCAAACGGTGTGAACAACCTCTCCCCTGTCGCTACCGGGATGTTTATCTTGCTTCGTACGTATGCCATAGCATCAAGGTTTTCATGTGGTACTGGCTCCTCGAAAAATCCAATGTTGAATTCTTCAACGGCATTAGCAGCCCGAACGGCATTTCCTGCGGTTTGAAATATACCGTTGCAATCAATAAAAAGATCCACGTCCGGCCCGACTGCTTCCCTAATGGCAGCAACCGACTCGATACCGGCATTGAAAATGGAATTCTCTATCCGATAAAAATCTATGCCCTGTCTACCACCCCACGGATTGAATTTAAGCCCTTTAAAGCCCAGTGCGATAGTATCTTGAGCAGCCGAAGCGAACTCAACAGGCTCCATTCCCTGCCTGTACCAGCCGTTTGCATACAACTTGACTCGGTCGCGCGTCCGACCCCCTAACATCTCATAGACAGGTACCCCAAGAGCCTTGCCCTTCAGATCCCACATTGCCGTTTCAACCCCACTGATAGCACTGTTGAGCACTTCACCACCTGCATAGAATGCGCGACGGTACATCTCCTGGAAGTGTCGTTCAATCTGGAAAGGGTCTTTACCAGTGATGTATCTGGCAAGCTCACCAACTGCTGCTCGTACAGAATCAGCCTTTCCCTCGAGAGTCGCTTCACCCACGCCTTCCAACCCATCATCCGTCAAAAGACGTACGACAACCCAGTTTCTCCAGCTACCACCGATAACAAATGTTTCAA
>CAJWJL010000142.1:0-5776 GCA_913042135.1 uncultured Chloroflexota bacterium
TCAACAAATAACCAAGAACGGTTGCTGCCTTCTGGCCTGGTCAGGTAGACCCGTAGATCAGTGATTTTCATAATTGAATTTCCAAGGGTTGTGTGTGTTTTTAAAGTTCGGATAAAAATTTAAATAACTGAATCTCGGCAGAAACTGTGAATTCAGCGAACGGATATTACACCAGAAGCGGTGTTAGACTCCGCCACATTATAAAAATTGGTTACTTGAAACACAGTGATGGTAGTTCGTTGTGTTATCGGGGGAATTCAACAGATGAGATTTTGCTACGGTCATCGTCGTTTCACACTTTATCCGCAATCAGTGGACAGTTGGAACCTAAATCCTGACAACTACACCGGGGATTTTCTAAAAAGAACTAAAGATATTGGTTTTGATGCGTTAGAAGTGGGTGTTGAAGTGCTTTCTCAACTCGGCACCGAACAAAAAGTTAAAGACTTTTCTTCTAAATTGAATGATGCCGGACTAGCTGTTGGATGTGTGCGAGCTGGAGGCACCCTTCACGACGCTCAAAACGGACCGCAAAACAGGGCAAAGCTTACCAACGCGATCAAATATGCTGGATGGGCAGGAGCTGAAGTTGTAAATGGAGCCATAAGCGCTCCAGCGCGTCACCCCGGCCATCCAGCTGGATCTCTTCCAGGCAGCCAATCTGGATGGCCGGTATCCCAGGATGCGTCACGAGATGCGATGCTCTATGTTTACGATGAACTTACAGCTGTTTTTCAGAATGCATGCCTCATGGCATCCGAGGCCGGTACTGACATCACGGTAGAGGTACATCAGAACTCTCCGGTTGATAACTCGTGGTCTGCTCTGTTGTTATACGAGAAAGTCGATAGAGATAATTTTGGGATTAACCCAGATATTGGTAATGTGCTCTGGAATTATGACGTCCCCGAGGAAAGTTTTGACGAGGCTATAGATAAGCTGGCTCCGGTGGCTAAGTATTGGCACTGCAAAAACTTACATACTGTGTATCACCCTGAGAATAATCGATCGGTATTCGTGCGAGTACCGTTACCTGACGGTGAAATTGATTACCGATACGCGATGAGTGCGATGCACAACGCTGGTTACTCTGGATATATGACTATAGAGGGCGCTTCATCTGGTGACCAATGGCACAACGACGCCAAGTCAATTACCTATGCAAAAAAAATATGGGACGAGCTGGAATCATAAACCTGGTAATAACAGGAATCGAATCCTTCTAATGTTGCTCAGTTATTAACATGGAGTAACATCAGAAGGATCAAAAATCGGGTTTTGCGCTTTACATACTTTCCGTTTCAATAGGTCTTGCTAATGCCAGTGCTGCGATACCGACAACAAAGATTGCGGCTACTATCAGGAATGCGGTATCGAATGAACCTGAAGAGTCGTGAATCGCTCCAGCTATCATTGGTGCGCCGGTGCCAGATGCGATCATGCCAACTTGCATGATTCCCATGATCCCGCCAAATTCTTTCATTCCAAACATCTCTTGTACGACTAGAAGGGCCAATGCCCCCAGTCCCCCAAAGCCGAGTCCGAACACGAATATACCGATCCATAAAAGGTGTGATGCATCCACCTGGGCGATAATGAGTACTCCAACCATTTGCAGCCCTATGGAAAGTATGGTGGCGATACGCGCAGTGATTTTTTCACTTGCTCTGCCAAAAGCTAGCTTAGAGAAAATACCCATGCCAGCAATGGTGCTAACAGCTGTTGTGGCCATCGCCGGCGTGAATCCGCTTTCTTCAAAATGTTGGCGTAGTTGGGTCAATACTCCCTGATAAGTGAAAGTTGCTGCTACAAGTCCAATTGTGACCAGCCAGAAATTTCGGTTTTTCAAAGCCTGCCGTAGACTCACACCGACTTGGGCGGCAGCCCGCGCGACTTGTGCCTGGTCACCCCGACCGGTCCGTTTCATTTCACTTTCGACCTTCTTTTCGTCCTCGACAATTACAAACAGAGCAATCATTGCCAAGGCACCCATAATCACTCCGAAAAGTACATAAGCTGTCTGCCAGTTGAAAACGGCAATTATTGCTGCTGCTAGAGGTGGCATCGTGATGCCGCCGAAGTTATTGCCTGCCATGACTGCTCCCATCACTCTTCCCCGAGTCTTTGGGAACCAGAGCCCTACCATTTTGCCTCCGGGCATGACAGTTGCGCCGGGGAATCCAGCGTAAACGAGGGCACTGAACAGATACCAATGCCATAATTCGGTGATAAATGGGCGCATCAAAAACCCAATTGCAATGATCAGAATGGATCCAAACATTACCGGTCTGATACCTATGCGGTCGCTTAAGTTTCCGACGAACGGCGCGCATAGACCAGATATGAAAGAAAATGCCAGCGAAAGATTAAGTTGTGTTTGTGACCAGCCGAACTGTTCTCTGAGTGGGCCAGCGAACTCTCCAAAGGCATATTGGGTCATTCCAACTGATAGGCCTGTCGATAAGAAAACGACCATTGCAATCGGATAGCCTCGGTAGATCTGCCTTAATTTAGTTATAAACATTATTGGCAATTAATCAGAATGTTTGTTTTAGACGACAACTTATGTAGTTGAGCTGGCGAAATGATCTCGATTATTACCAAGTTGGCTGTATACTCCGGCCGCGCTCTCATTTGAATCGGTATCAGATTCCATTTGGCGGTAATTACGGTAGCACCTGAACGTGTTTACGTCTTGGTGTGTCTCGGTCGGAACATAAAAACACGGAGTTTATTTTGAGACCTAGCAATATTCGCGCAGCTATAGATAATGGCACGATTTCACATAATCTAACGCTTACCTTTCCAGAACCGACGATAGCGGAATGGGCTGGATACGCTGGATTTGATGCCCTCCATCTGGATATGGAGCACGGTGTTTTTGATTGGGAATCGGTTGAATCTATGTGCCGTGTTGCTGATATGCATGCGATGACATGTACGGCAAGAATTCCTAATACTGAAACAGACACAATTTTACGTGCTTTTGATCGTGGTCTAATGGGGATTTTATGCCCGCATGTTGATAATGCTGAGCAGGCTCAACGCATTGCGAAAGCTTCAAGATTTGGTCCTGAAGGCGAAAGATCCTTCGGAACATCGCGTGGCCGCGATTATGGGATGCATGGCTACACACCCGCCGAATACATGAGGGAATTCAATCAACAGGTCACGGTTGCAATTCAAATTGAAACAAAGAACGGGATTGAGACCATTGATGAAATTCTTGATGTTGATGGTATAGACCTGATTACTTTTGGGCCCCAAGACCTTGCTCAATCGCTCGGGCACCCCGGTCATGCTGACCACCCTGCGGTTCTAGATGCAATGAGTTCGGTCGTAGAGGCCGTTCACGCACGCGGTCGCTTGATGTCTTCCGATGTAGAAAGAGGCATTAACCTAGTTCAGTGGTTGCCAGATCAACTTAAAACCTGGCTTGCGGACTCCAGAGGCGAATAACTGAGTAAATATTTTGCGCTCTCAAATTATCACTTGGCGAATCATAAAATGAAAACTATGACATCTCAAACTAAATATGAACCTGTTCCTGGATGGGCAAAATTGCCTATGGGTGTGACATTCCGTGGTGATGCCACATCCATTGCTGTTGATTCGAAAGATAATGTTTACGTTTTTAATCGTGGAACAGAACCGATTGCGGTATTTGACGTCGATGGCAATTTCTTAAGGGGAATGGGTCACGATGAGTTTGTAAGGCCGCACGGTATAGAAATCGATCGCAATGACGATCTTTATCTTGTTGACGATAATGGCCATTTTGTTCAAAAACGGACTAATGATGGGCAGGTGGTTTTTACGATAGGCACAAAAGGTGAACCATGTGATTGGCAGAGCGGAGGAATGTTTAACCGCCCAACCGATGTGGCTATTCATCCAGATACAGGAGAGTTATTCGTATCAGACGGCTATGGCAATTCACGGATCCATAAATTTGACCCTGATGGTCAGCATATGATGTCCTGGGGTGAACCTGGGACCGATCCAGGGCAATTCAGCCTTCCTCATAACATCAGTATGCTTGGTTTGGACAAAGTGGTTGTTGCTGATCGAGAAAATTTCAGGCTGCAGATTTTTACAACTGGCGGTGAATTTGTTGAGCAAATTCATATTCATCATCCGATGTCAGTTACCCAAGGTAAAGGTGATGACGACAACTTGTACGTCGGTGAGATGATTCCGCCGCCTGTTCAGCAAGGGGTGCGTAATCTTGGTGCAATGATTGCAGTACTTTCCGCCGAAGGAGTTTACCAACAACATTTAGGCGGGCCTTTGCCGGGTGAAGGAGTTTCACAATTCACTGCACCACATGGTGTATCTACTGATTCACAGGGTTCGGTGTACGTTGCAGAGGTGGCGTGGACGAACTACTTTTCCAATCCCGATAATTCGGGAATGGAAACTCCGCCTCTTGGCGAGGTAGTCAGCCTTCGAAAGTGGCGACGTTCATAAGTGTCGGAATTCATGTCTTTTATCAACACGTAAGCGCAAAAGAGATTAGGAACTTATCATGGTCCAACCTGCAACATCAAAAACTGTTTATCAACCCGTCCCGTTTTGGGCAAAACTTCCTCATCCTATGTTTTTCAAGGAGGCTACTTCGGTGGCCGTTGATTCGAGTGATAACGTGTACGTTTTCAATAGAGGAGATCACCCGGTAATCATATTTGATCGTGATGGAAATTTTATTGAAACATGGGGCGCAGGTGAATTCGTTCGCCCTCATGGGATCACAATAGATGGTGAGGATAACCTTTATCTCGCAGACGACGACGCGCATATGGTTGAAAAGCGAACTAAGGACGGGAAACTCATTTATCGATTAGGCGAGAAGGGCAAACCTGCAGCGTGGCAGGAGGGAGACCCATTTAATCGTCCGACTCACGTTGCTATTCACCCGGACTCAGGGGATCTTTTTATTTCAGACGGATATGGAAACTCCCGTGTGCATCGGTATGATTCTGGTGGCAATTACATCAAATCATGGGGTGAGCCGGGTTCCTTACCTGGCCAGTTTTCGCTTCCACATAACATTGCCATGAATGGCTCAGATAAAGTGACCGTAGCCGACCGAGAAAATTTCAGGCTGCAAACATTTACGATTGACGGGGAATTTGTGCAGCAGATTCATTCTCACAGGCCAATTGCAATTATCAATGGCAACGGATCGGATACGAATCTCTATGTCGCAGAGGCTGGCCCTCCTCCGGTGCAAGAAGGCGTTCGCCGACTTGGTCGTAGAGTCATAGTTATGGATCGGGATGGTAACGAAATGACAAGATTTGGGGATGAATTTGGCGGAGAGGGACACGATCAATTCCTTGCCCCGCATGCGATAGCGATTGACTCAGAAGGGTCGGTATATGTAGCTGAAGTCTCCTACACAGCATTTGGCTCTCAGCAAGACCCCGTCCGTGAGGTCACAAGCCTTCGAAAGTGGAAACGCGTGAGCGGGTAGATGGCAGGAGTGATTGGAATTGGTTAATGAATCCAAGACAGGAAAATTGTCATCAAAAGAAATTGATGAGTTTCTCGCCTTGCCGATTATTGCTCGTATCGCAACAGTCAAGCCTGATGGGGCACCTCACGTAGCGCCTGCATGGCAGCAATGGGATGGCGAAGCAATGTGGGTGATTCCTCGGAGTAAGTCTAGTTGGTATGTTAATTTGAGCCGTGATCCAAGGGTATGTATATCCTGTGCGGACGATATCAATCCGGAACATGCGCGGGTGACTATAGAGGGTATTGCGGAGGTTGT
>CAJWJL010000143.1:0-5728 GCA_913042135.1 uncultured Chloroflexota bacterium
CACCAACGGCCAGTCTACGTCCAATAGTGTTTTTGACCACCGTATCGATATCTTCCGGTGAAGCAATCCCATCTTCAACTAAGGCCAGGCATTCTCTAAATAGCGCGGCCGAAAGTTTAGTCTCAATGAGACTAGCCATCTGTTTATTCTGAGGCATCAATATTCAACTTAAATAGATGCAAAACACTAGACCGAGTAGCCAACTGAGCCGTCGGTTCGCATAGGAATAACCTGTAAGTCACGTGATACGTACGGTTGTGACTTCAATGATTCCACTTCAAGGTCTATCCCGATTCCAGGAGTATCTGGAACCGCAATAAAACCCCCATTCCTTTTCCACGAAGAGTTAAATATCGCATTGAACGGTTGCTCATCTTCCATTGAATATTCCTGTGTAAGGAAATTAGGAATGGAAGCATCTACATTACAAGCGGCAGCTGTCAACACCGGCCCCAAAAAATTATGGGTGACAAGGGCTGAATGGTACGATTCAGCAATACCGGCAATCTTCTTCACACTGGTTATTCCGCCCCCAAGCCCAAGATCAGGCCTTGCATATTGGCTGCCTCCAGCTTCAAACAGCTCTCTAAACTCCCATATGGAGTGCATCCGTTCACCGTTGGCTACGGGAAGTTTAGTGCGTTTTGCTATTTCTCCCTGCGATTTAATCGAATCTATCTGCACAGGATCTTCGTAAAACAATGGGCTGAATTCAAATAAATGCTCCGCAAGAGCTATAGCGTTCATCGGGGTCAGTTTCCGATGTATTTCAAGAATGATATCCACATCTAGACCAGCTCCTTCGCGCATTGCAGCTACATTCTCTCGCGTGTCATGGATCAACCGCGAAAGCGTCATGGATTGAAAACCATCAGGCAAGGGATCAGTTTTAATGGCGGTATAGCCTTCTTCGGCAGCATCTCGGGCATTCAATCGAAGGCCTTCAGCAGTAGCACCTTGCTCGGCGGCATCAGGGCGAATTCCCCCCATAAGTAAATGAAGTCTAATCTTATCTCTCACTTTGCCACCCAAAAGTTGCCAAACAGGGGCTTCTAGTGTCTTACCTTTTATGTCCCAAAGTGCAATGTCAATGGCACTTACGGCACCTGAGATAACCGAACCGCGGAATGGCCCCATGCGATACATATACTGCCAATGATGTTCTATATCTAGCGGGTCTTTTCCGACAAGATAATCAGCAAATTTCTTCACAACTGCGTCGGTAGCTTCAAGATAACCCCAACACGCAGACTGACCTACCCCCATCAACCCATTATCAGTGATGACCTGAACTATCTGACGGTTACCGGCCAGGATCGATTCGATTCGTTCGATTTTCATGTCAGCTAGATCTCATTTCTTTTTTTGGTACGGCTGATTGACGGCGAAGATGATACGGGGTATTGACGCTAAGCATCACGAAATAAGTGCAATGGCTGTGTCCATATCGACAGCCCGAGGATGAATCTGATAATGAGAATGTCCCCCGTACCGATCCATCAATATCGGATGCATGCCTGCATTTTGAGCACCTCGTATATCAGAATCAAGTTGATCCCCAATGAATACCGCCTCCTCTGCAAGTACGTCAGCTTTCAAAAGAGCCACCTGGAATATTCGAGAGTCTGGTTTTTCAAAACCCGTCTCACCAGATGTTACTGCGAAATCAACATGCCCCGTGAGATTCATCTCCTCACACAAAAGTTCACTCGTTTGATTCATATTTGATATGACCGCAAGGATCAAACCGCGCTCTCTAAGCCGACCAAGTCCGGTAATCACATCGGGAAATAAAGTCAAACGATATTGTTGTTTACTAATCTCCCTCCAAATTTTTTCAGCAACATCCAATTCAACACTGTGCCCTGCGCCTTTTAGTACCAGTTGTTCATATTTAGAAAAGAAAGCACTCCGTTCGTCGGTGTTCAAAGTTCGAACAGGTTTGGTAACGTTCTGCCGAGTCATAAACTGATCAGCAATATGGTATCCAGAATCTATTCCGTTCTTTGTCAGAACAAAACCAAATTTTTCCGCAGCGCGCATCTGTATATCCTCTCGAGGAGGATCAAAACCAGCAAGAGTGCCATATAGGTCAAAAAAAACGGCTTTTATACCACTCATGTTTCAGTAATTTCAAATTTGCTCTCTGAAAGAGGCCTCCAGTGAATGTCTTAGCCCAGCTTAATGCACTGCACGCAAAATTACTAAACCTCAATTCTTGTAGCCCGCAAATACTAGGAAGCTTGGGACGCAATAGAATAAACAATCAAACCTGAGAATCCACAACTACCCTTGAATACAACGTCAGAATTTGAATTGGAAAACACTTGGAACTAACAATTACAGCTAACAACACTACCCTCACCGACCCAATCAAAAAGTACGCCGAAAAGCGATTAAGTATTCTTGATAGAAGATTTCGTGACCAGGTACCTGTTTTTCTACAAATACGAAAAGAACAGACCAAGAAGGAAAATGAACGATTCATTGCTGAAGTCACTATTAGATTGAACCGAGGAGTTATTCGTGGCGAAACACGCGGCGATTCACCATACACAGCTATCGATCATGTCTCAGACGCGGTAACCAGGCAGATCAGTCGCTACAAAAACCGATATTCCAGTAAAACCCGACGTTCCTCCGAAGGCGGACTAGGGCTGGCTATTGCTGAACAATTAGCTCAAGCCTCCGTTGCAGAAGTTGATGAAACCTCTGTAACAACCCTAGACCACGGACGGCTGGTTCGAACAAAAAGGCACCCAGTCGTTCCCGAATCAGTTGAAGACGCAGCAGCAAATATGGAGCTGTTGGGACACAATTTCTATATGTTCCGCAATAAGGAAACCAAAGAGATCAATGTTGTATATCGACGACACGACGATGACTACGGACTGATCGTCCCCGAAGATGCCACCACAACGAGTTAGTTAATATTCCGGCTTGAAACAGACGCTATTGGAACATACTTATATATCACAACCGGCGTCTCCATATCTGATCCATTTTCCGGATACACTTGGACAAGTCCATCAGCCACCATGCTCTTGAATTTAGCTATCCCTGCAGTTCCATATTTAGCTCGTTCTAGTTCACCGATATAAACATACTTCACTTGGTATTTGTTAAGGATTTTCAATGCAGAGCTTCTAAGCGGCGTATCATAAAAACTATCAACCTCATCTCTTCGTTCAGAGACGCTCGAAGCATATTTCACTCGCTGTTGACGCTGATGCCAATCCCAACCAATCACAGCAGGTAATCCGGTATATATGGACACTCGATTACCCCAGCGGTACAAATCGGTCAAACCCTCAATAATCACCGGCGATCCCTCAACATTCTCTTGCATCCACTCAATCGCCTCAAGGTCGTATTTCAATGTCAACGGTGTTCCGTCATTTTGATACGTGACAGATTCCATATAAGCCATACCATCCAAACCCAAACCAGACATATCAAATCTGGTGCTATTGCGATCTCTGGTCCCAAGAATCGGATACACCATCACCCCTACAACTAAGATCGCAAGCAAACCCATCCAAATACCTCTACCCGGTCGAACACCACTCAACGACAACTTACGCGCATCAGCCAGCACCCAGAGAAAATACGCGGAAGCTATGCCAAGTAAGACCCAGGCCTGCAAGTAAAACTTAAACACCGTGTTCATACGGCCGATATCGTCTTTCACAGTAAATATATCCACGCCAATCGCCAGCGCCATAGCCATGACGACGAACCCAACTGCCACTAACGAATACCTGCTCCCGGAAATACCGGATCGATATGCGACCAGGCCGGCAGCGAACACAGATGCACCAATCATCAAAGCAAATGCGATCACAGCAAAACCTGTCGCAGCAAGAGAGGCAACCACCGCCAAAATAAAAATCATCAGGACCTGCCACGTCCAACCTGTTAAACCTGATCCTGGCATAGGTGGATTAGCAACCAATGTAAACGCATGATAAAGACGCTCTCTCAACACAAAAACGAGCCAACTAATGATCAAAAATACAAAGACAGAATTTATGAGAATGTAACGCCATAGCTCGGTTGTAAACTCACTCTTGACGACTCCGTTATTGAACAGTTCAAAGCTTGCGTGAAACGGCAAATAAACAACGTATCCAACAACGATTACAAACGTTGTGCTCGCTACACCGATTATCAATCCCTCTAAGAAAACCCTGCGGGAATTCAATAGCTGCCCGCCTATCAGAAAAGTACCTGTAAGTATCAATTGCGTCGGAAAATCCCAAGCATTAATGGTTCGGAGTGACCCCACCAGAATTCCAATCACCGTCAGGCCGACCAATGTTTCGATTTTGGATCGGTTCCTGCCGATACGTAGGAATGCTGCTGCTGCTGCTCCAAGAGCTGTTATTGCCACCGGAATAGCGATCAAATGCGCATGTAGATCAGCAAAAAGGAACGTGAAAAAGGGAAATTCTGTAATTTCATGCCCCAGTGAATCGGGCGCCATCATTCTAGAACTTCTCCAAAAATCGAATTGCCCAAAAGCGGCATCTTGAAAAAATACTCTGGCTGCTCCCTGAAATACTTGAATAAGCCCATCGATATTTCCAGCCACCGCTACAAATAAGACACCGAACAGACCTGCATAAATCGGGGACCTACGTGACCATGGAGGGACCCGTTTTGCACGCAAAGTCAATTCCGCTAATCCATAAACAATCGAGAACACACCCCCAGCCGTGAGCGCAAACAGCCATGGAATGGCAAGGTTATATGCCACGGACGGCACAATCCCTGTAAAGCGAATTAAAGAAGCGACCATGAACTGCCCAAAATAGTAATAATTCAAATAACCGCCTGCGTACCACGGATCGTAAGGCGGTACTGTTGATGACTTCACCACAGCATTGAGGTAGGCGAAGTCCATGGGCTTCTCTCCACCTTTCCACGGGTGCCACAAATCAGGGTTGGCCGCACGCACGAGCAAAAACCCTACAAAAGCCACGAGCAACAACATCTCCATCCAAACTATTCTGCGCAGATTGGATCTGATATGACTCACGAGATCATTTCCGATGAAGCGATGGGTCAACAATGAAATACCGGCAAGTATCAAAACACCAATCAATACTGCGGAAAAACTGAACGAAACAATGTTCGTGCTGACCAAAAGCCATGTAACCGTTGCCACTAGAACCAAACCTAGTGGCTTAGCGAAAAGATACCCGCGATCAGGCCATGGTCTAAAAACTACAAACGCTATAGGCAGGACGATAAAAGCAAACAGCTGAGCGGCCACGTACCAAACAACCGGAGTAATCCAATCCGGTAACCAACGTGAAAAGAAAATCGAACTCCAGGTCCCCCCAGATTGCTGGGACAACACATCGCCCTCAGAAAGTAGCAAACCCGTACCACTTTTTTGGAGATGACTCCCTTTCAGGTCTGCAGAGCCGATTTCCTCACTCAGCTGCCGCCTCGTAAAACGACCTTCATTAGTGAAGATAAAGGTTTGAGGGTGCTCATAAACTGAGAAGCTTTCGTCCGCCCATCCGAAACCAATATTAAACAATCCCTCAGATGGTGGACGAAACTGCTCAGGCGGACCAAAATCCACCCTGGCAAATGGATCCTCATAGTAGTCAACACCCAGTCCTCCAATATGACGTCCACTTGAATACGCCATTTCATATCCAAGTTCGCCAGAAAAAAGTTTCTCGTAAAAGATGGATGTGACGGGATAACGTTC
>CAJWJL010000144.1:0-5634 GCA_913042135.1 uncultured Chloroflexota bacterium
AAGTGCGGTCTTCAGTAGGCGTTGTTGTTGTCGATTATGAGGGTAAATTGCCATCTCCCACTAAGATGAAAGATGCAAATACGGTGTTTGTATATAGCGGTGAGGATGATGAAGATCACGTTTCGAATGATTTTCAAGTTTTGACCGGCCCGGGGGAGTATGAAATTGGAGGCCTTAGTATTCGGGGAGTCGCCACTCCAGCAGACGATCCTGCGATATCTAAAAAGATTAATACCGTTTATATAGTAGATGCAGATGGATTACAGGTTGCTACGTTGGGCAATCCAGGCTCCCAACCTTCTGCGCAGTCTGTTCAACAAATTAGTAAGGTTGATGTCCTGATAATCAATACAGAATCCCAAGGTCTTGAACCTGATGAATTGTCCAATGCTATTAGGAATCTTGAGCCGAAGGTTGTTGTTCCATCTGGCTATGATTCACAATCAGGAAAACCGAGCACGGAAATGCAGCGGTTGCTAACTGAACTCGGCGTAAAAGAATTTGAACCGACTGCTCGTGTGACAGTGACAAAAAGTGGTCTCCCTGATGAGCGTACGATTATGGTCCCTAAGCAACACACTGATTGATATTTGACGATCAACAATAGTCAATTTAATGTGATTTGATCAAGCTTCTTTTGATCTGACGCGTTACCAAGGTGTCCGACGGTTCGGGTTAATCAAAAAACCACTTGCATGGCCTCTGCTATTTCTCCGAGCGAGAAGGTTTTTATGTGCGGATTCGATCCTGACCAAATGTAGTTGAAATGTTGACGAAGAATCTGTGCGTAAGCACTGGAAGATTCGAAATGGAACATAGGAACTAATCCGTCTATGGATGTGCCATCCAATGCGGAGTTGGGTTTCCCGAAATGGTACGTCTCTATGAATGCTGATTGGGCTGTCATAACCATGTAGACCGATGGCCAATGGTCAACAAATCTTACGTCTATTCCGAATCGAGTTCTTAATTCCGACTGTTTCTTCAGATCAGCGATGACATTTAAGCTACGCCAACTGTCGTTATATAAAGGACCACTTTTAAATTGTCCTTCGTCTTCGAACTGTAGCCCATCTTCTGCTACAGCTCTAGCACGTGCAAACTCGCTAACGGGATTGACGAGAATTGCTCTGACTTGAACAGCCCGGTTGTTTGAGGACATTTGCCGGAGAATGGCTGTATAGCTTTTCTCCCCAAAAAACTCTCTGAGGCCGATTCCCTGCAATAGGATTTCACCTTCTGCTGTTTCAAGCGAGGATGCGATAGTTTGTATCGTGTTTTGATCGGAACTTCTTGGTCCTAGAATTTTGTTTAATCCTTGCTGTGTAGCACCAGCTAGGATATCGACAAATTTATTTAGAGTTTCGCCTTCTGAATGAGGTGGTTCAATCTTTAGTGGATCCTTACTCAACTTGTTGAAGCCAGCTGTTATTAATCGGTGCGGCGCTGGACTGATTGCGTCATTTTCAGGCCTAAGGCTTGTAGGGGTACTGACAGAGCGCAGTGCCTCTTCAGTTATGATCCACGTCTTACCAATTCGCCTAGCTGGAAGAAGGCCGTCACGAAGCCATTTGTATACGGTTTTTTCGCTGATGCTTAGTTGGACAGCGACATCTTTGACCCGTAAGTTCATATATTTCCTATATGTTCTTAAATAGTTTTGATTTATCCATATAATTCTATACGGATATTTTCTGCAAATTGCAACCGCCTAAATTAATTGGCTGTAGTTTTCATTGGATATATGCTGAATCTCAGAGGGTGATTACCAGCCAACTGCTGCACCGTCTTTACGTGGTTCGGAGCCTGCGGTTAGGACGCCAGTTTCCGGGTTACGTGATATGACTTGACCGCCTCCAAAGGTTCCTCGATCGTATCCTGAAACTACCCTGACAGTATGGCCTCGTTTTTCAAGTTCATTGACGGTGTCAGAAGATAGATCTTCTTCCACCAACACGTCCTGACTACTTTCAACTTCTACCTTGAATCTAGGAGCATCTAGCGCCTGCTGCGAATCCATGGAGTAGTCGATCATGTTTGATGCAACTTGTAGATGACCCTGCGGTTGCATGAAACCGCCCATCACGCCGAAGCTGAGCCACATTTCATCCTCTCTGGTGGCCATAGCAGGGATGATTGTCTGGAACGGTCGTTTATTTCCTTCAAGATAATTGGGGTGGTTCGGATCGAACGAGAATAAGGATCCTCTGTTCTGGAGGGCCATTCCCAACGTGGGTACAACTAGGCCGGTACCGAATCCGTTGAACAGACTGTTGATCAGTGAACAGGCAGTGCCTTCCTCATCGACTGCTGTGAGGTAAACAGTATCCGCTCCACCCATTGGATCTCCGTAGGAAACGTTAGGATTCGTTGATAAGCCGGATATATGTGCGCGTCGGCGATTGGCATAATCTTTGCTCAGTAATGGGCCAATCGGGACCTCCGCCACTCTAGGGTCGGCAACGTACTGGAATGCATCAGCATATCCCTGCCGCATTGATTCGATCAAAAAGTGATATCGGTCTGCTGATTGGGCACCCATAGAAGCGATCTCAAATCCTTCTGCAAGGTTTAGTGCTATTAAGGCCGCTATCCCTTGCCCGTTGGGTGGACACTCCCAAATATCCACGCCTCGGTAGTTGATGTTTATCGCTTCATCCCAGTCTGAGTGATGGTTTGCTAAATCCGTTTCTGTGAGCCACCCACCTTCGGATTGAATGAATTCAGCGGTCTTTTTGGCAATTTCCCCTTTGTAAAATGCATCACTACCGCCCTCAGCAATTATCTGTAAAGTACGGCCCAGCTCCGGTAGAGTAACTACCTCCCCATACTCTGGTGCCCCTCCAAATTTTCCTGGGAGCAGTTCTTGCCCAGAGGGTCTGTAGTTGAGTTTATTTAGTGTTTCGATCGAGCCCCAGTTGTGGGCAATTACTTCCGACACGGCATAACCTTTTAGCGCATAATCTATGGCAGGTTTTAATACTTCTTTCAGGCTCATTCGACCGTATGTATTTAATGCCGTCTCCCAACCATGTACGGTTCCTGGAACACTAACGGCAAATTGGCTGCCCTCAAGGTTATTTGGGATTGAATCGAACCCAGCCTTTTGAACGTCATTTACATTGGCCGCAGCCGCCTGTCGCCCCGATCCATTCAGGGCGATAACTTTTCGTTCGCTTTTGTCCCATATGAGAGCGAACATATCGCCACCTATACCGGTAGACATTGGCTCGACGACGTTAAGCACAGCTGCTGTAGCAACAGCTGCATCAACAGCGTTCCCTCCGTCTTTTATAATCTGGAGTCCTGCGACGGCCGCAAGTGGTTGGCTAGTGGCGACAGCTCCCTTTCGAGCTACTATCGCGGATCGTCGAGATTGAAAATAACTCACAGGGATGCTCCAAAGATGAATGTTGGTCCACACTTTTCTGGTGAATTGGATCATAGTAGCATCGCAAAAAGCTGAAATTCATCTTATAGCTCGCCGTACAAGATTCGCTGCAACATATGTATTTGGAGAACGCTGAATGACTAGGAATCTTCCGCAGGTAGGAATTGCCTGTAATAAATCAGTGTACGAATCCTACTTCGCTGAAATAGATTTAGCTCGTCTCAGGCAATTTGTCGATTTTCAGTGGAAAGAATTTAATGAAGAAACAAGCTGGGATAGTGCCCCAGAAACTTCCAATCAAGTTAAGTCTGAATTTATAGAATTCACAAAGGGATTGGATGCATTAGTTGTTTGTCATGGTTCACCTAGAGTTGATGAGTTGGTATTCGCTGCGTCGCCAAGATTGTCATTGGTAGGCGAATTAGAGGGAGATCGATTCGCACAAAGAATCGATGTTGAGGCTGCTTCGATTAGAAAAATTCGTACCGTGGATACGACACACGGCTCTTCTTACCCAGTTGCAGAATGGGCATTGGGCATGATTCTGATTGGTTTGCGTAATGCTGGAGTTCATTTCAGGCAGATGATTGCTGGTGAGGCGTGGGGAACTCCTGACCAAAGGGAATCGCTTAAGGAATTCGCTCATAATGAAGAACTAACAGGCAAGACGGTCGGGTTGATTGGTGCCGGATACATTGGTCGGCGATTGATCGAGTTTTTGAAGCCATTTGACGTGGATCTATTTGTACATGATCCTTATGTTCCGTTCGAATTAGCGAGTTCGCTCGGGTTTACATTGACATCCCTAGATGTTGTGTTGTCTCAACCTGATGTTGTTGTTTGCTTGGCTCCGCTTACGCCTAGAACTCGTGGAATGCTAGGTAGGAATGAGATTTATCGAATCAGGTCTGGAGCAATTTTTGTGAACGTATCACGAGGTGCGATAGTTGATTCAATTGCGTTAATCGAGCGGCTGGAGTCTGGTGACATTACAGCCTGCTTAGATGTTTTCGATCCGGAGCCAGTTCCAACAGATTCGAGGATTCGTGAACTACCCAATGTATTTCTATCGCCTCATATAGCAGGTACATCACCACGATCTAGAACGCGTTTTTTTGAGGAGATGGTTAGTGAACTCGAACGTCATTTTTCAGGGCACGAAACTTTGCATAATCTGACAGCTGGGACATTGGCTAATAGGCGAGGTGAGTAAGGATTTATCTATCCTGGTATGTACTTTTACGGCTACACGCGAACGGATACACGGTAATTTGTATAGTCGAAAAAATAGAGACTACGTAATCGTGTATCACTAAAAGTTTTGTGATTGATTTGAGATGGGCTACGTTTACGTGTAATCACGCAGTGACATCGTAGTTCTATTCTCTTGAATCAGCGGGAGCGCGGGTTGAATACATCGTTAAGGGCGTCGCCGACAATATTCCAGCAGAATATCAATAGCCATACGACTATAATCGGTGCAAGTAATTGTTCAGGATGGTCTCGCAACACTGAAACACTGGCGCCACCGCGCGCTGTTACTTCACCAATCATTACACCTAAACTCGGGCGTGGTGGCTGAACACCTAGACCAAAAAAACTCAGAACGACCTCGGATAACGCAATAGCACCGATACCGAAGCTGACTGAAACGATGACTGGGCTAATTACGTTTGGGAGTATGTGTCGGAAAAGTATTCTGGGTGTAGACGTTCCTATAGCGCGGGCGGCTTCAACATACTCGGCGTCCCGAAGGGCCAGCACCTGCCCACGCACCAAACGCATCATTCCGAACCAACTGAGAGGTAGCAGGGCTACGCCTATCACTAGATAGTCGACCACACCTGAACTGACTAGACCTGTTATGTTGGTGGAATCCTCGATAGCACGCGCTAGTTCCACGATCCTGGGTCGAAGTGTCGCCGCTAGCAGGATAATTAATAAGATGTCCGGAAATGCAGAAATAACCTCTCCGATACGCATTATTCCTGCATCGATCCAACCTCGAAAGTAGCCAGCCATCAAGCCCATGGTTACGCCCAGAAAAAGACTTCCAGTGATAAGTGTTGTGGCAGTGATGATGACGGTTGTCTGAATGCCCCAGATTACTCGGGTATAAATATCCCGACCCAAACGATCGGTGCCCAACCAGTTTTCATTATCTGGTCCTTGTTGAGTTTTACCTATGTTCGTCTCTTGGTAGTCATGAGTCTGAATCAAAGGAGCAACAATTCCGAGGAGGT
>CAJWJL010000145.1:0-5597 GCA_913042135.1 uncultured Chloroflexota bacterium
GGCCAATTGAGCTGTAGCCGCCCATTTCTCTCCAACGATAGTTACTACCGGGCGTTGTTGCTGGACACTATCTCCAAGGTCGCCTCGCAACATGTTGCCAGCCCAGGTAAGGTACTGCAGGACCAGGGGCTTATCCAGACCCCATTTTGATCTCAGAGCTTCAAGCGTTTCAGGAGAAATGAAATAACCAGGCTGGATAAAGAGATTTATAGGATCTTCTTTTGCATGGGCGAGACCAAATACAGCCATCGAGGCAATTATTAAAGACAATATTGCGAATAGCAGACGTCGTGCTAGAAAATTTTTCATCTATAGGGATCCCGTTAACCCTGTTTTTGCTTGTGTAAAAAATGGGGTGTGGGAAGCATTTTAACCTTCCCACACCCCAAAATTACTTACTTTGAATTCAACTACTTGAGTTTGATGAATTCGGGGTGGTGCAATGCTGCTTCCCTGATAGCAAGCGGCATATCCCAGCTAGCAATCTTGTTCGGGTTAGCCAGTGCAACGTTCGGTCGGGCAACAGTACCTATAACAGGCATGTTTTCCGCCAGGAACTCTACGTTGGCGTTTCGAAGTTCGATTCGCGCAGCTTTGTCAGACTCGGCATTCATGTCATCCATGAACTTACAAAGTTCGTAGATTTCAATACCGATATTGAAACCACCACGTCCACGAGAACACTCGGAGCTACCCATAACCGCCCAGTCCCAGGGGTTGTGAGGAGCTTCAGCACCTGCGGAGTGAATCCACGGGGCAATTGCTGTCCGACCGATCAGGTTTGGACGGTAGGTCTGGTACTGGGCTTTCCAGTACTGAACGTCGATACCGATTTCTCCCCACATACCGGAGACAGCGACTCCAATGTCTTCGTCACCGCGACCAATTCGAATGAAGAACGGCATTTCGAATCGAATACCCTTGTCATTCTTTTCGTAACCAGCCTCATCTAGCAGAGCTTCAGCAGCAGCCACGTCATACGGGGTCGCCCATTTTTCCTGCCAGTTGGGGTTGTTGATGTCAGCACCGTAAACGTAGTTCGGCCATGCTGCATTCGCAAACAGAACTTCCGAGATCAATTCCCGGTCGATCGCCCAGGAAAGGGCAGTACGAACCTTGTTTGCTCGTTCCATGTTGGTCATACCTTCAGGCGGGCTTCCGAAGTCAGGTCGTTCGGGGTCTCCAACCCATGGCATGTGGTGGCGAACCGTGAAGTTAGTTCCCAGGTCGACCGGGTCACAGTCTCCACCTTCGGCGATGGATTTACCTGCCGCACAGTACTTAGTTCGTTCCCAGTAGTTACCAGAGAACGAGATCGAGTGGAAACTACCTGCACCGGCGCTTAGAACCTCAAATCCAGCTTTCTGGAGGCCTGTCATCTCGTCTAATGCGACGTCAGAGATGTCTACTGCTCCGGTCTGAAGCGCTGCTTTCGCAGTGTCATCATCAGGAATAGCTCTCAAAATGTAGTTCTCCACCTCAGGAGTAATTCTGTGGTGGTCTTCTACTCGGGAAAGTTCCAAAACGTCGTCACGAGAGTAGTTCTCGACCTTGAAAGGGCCGGTACCAATCACGTTGTCTCGTACGAAGGATTCACCTTCGGTGTCGTATGCGTTTTTACTGGTAATACTCAAGCCCAATCCGGACTGACCGAGAATAAAGGTAGGCCACCGGATGTCAAAGTTATCAATCGGAATCTCCACAGTGTTTGTGTCAATTGCCAAGACTTCCTTGTCACCAATGAATGTAATCCAGTTAGCACCACCGTCGGTAGCAGACTCTGGGTTAAATCCAGGGTTACCTGTGTTTATCGCCCAGGCTACGTCAGCAGCAGTCAGGACACCGAAGTCTTGACCGTCTGGGCCGGCATGGAAAGGAATATCCGGCTTCAGTTCTATTGTGAGCTTCGAAAGATCTTCGGCCAGAGTCCAATCAGCAACTACCTGGTTCACAGCATTTCCAGCTGCGTCGGTAAGGAATAGTTTTTCCGTAACCGACACACCAGTGAACATTCCACCAGAGGAGTCTCCCGGCATTCCAGAACCTCGGAGTTCAAGTCCGCCACGTACTATCACAGTGCCATCGGCTGATTGTGGAGCAGGAGCGGGATCTACAGCGTCAGGTACAGCAGGTAAAGGCAGTCCGTAGAAAGTTGGGGCAACCTCGGCCTCTACTTCTACAACCTTTTCGACGACAACTGTCTGCAGGACGACTTCTTTGTCACCCTTTACAGTTTCGACGACCTTCTCGACGACTGTTTCAATTTTCGTGTCGCCTTTTACAAGTACCTCTTTTTCAACGACCACTTCCACTACTTCACCGGCAACCTGTACTTCTTTAATTATCTCTTTCTCGACGACAACCGTCTCTACGATAGTCTCGGTACTTGAGCTACATGCCGCAACTAACGCTGCTGCCAACACGCTTAGCGCGAGGAGCCCGATAGTGCGAACCATATGGATTCGTTTCATATTCGCCTCTTTATGGAATATTAATCACACCTAAGTTCAGAATCGTCGACTGTATCTTAGGACCGCGCACGCAGTCCCTACAGCATAATCGATGCTGAACCGAAAAATCGTACTTGTTAGGCAAAACCGTGTCAAATGGATTAATGTGTCTCAAACTAATTTCCAATAGTGTTTAGCAGTTACGAATTCCGTCATTTTATGGTTTAACCCGGTGAGAAACATCTGTTTGGTTGATAATACGGCGAACTAAATGATGGGTATTAAAGGTTGTCGAATCGTTTAGAAAAAAGCGCAAGTACCGATACAAAAAAACACGCACCAACACCAGCGCCCAAAATCACAACTTGTACTAGGCGTTGACTTAGAGTCCAATAGCCAAGGATCTTACCGGAAAGCACAAGATCAGGATTGTCGACAATTCCCGAGCCCACCTCGTACGCAATTATGCCTCCGAGGAATCCACCCATCGTCCCTACAGCCCACACAAGTAAACCGCCTCGCCTGGACTCGAACATGTTGAACCATGCGATCATCCCGCCAGTGGAACATGCCGCTCCAATAACAAACATTCGAACCGCAAAAGCTGAGAAGTCGCTTACAGCAGTAGAAGGAACGACTAAACCGTTGACAATATTGCCGACAAATCCCATAACCAAAGCTATAGGAAAGCCCACAATATTTCGTACTAAAAGAATGCGCAGAGAACTGTTTGCCGAGTCAGACTTATACTCGTACATGTCACCAGACGTGTTGTTCATTTGGCAATCGTTTGTAGTGCCGCATTGATATACCCATAGCAATATGCAAATCCGACTCTACGGGCTGAACTGCCCCAATGGGCGTTTTCGTCATCGCTCTTCAACGATAATCCGGGTACGTGATCTGGCATAAGCATGTATTTATACCCAACATCTCGGTACATCTTGATGGCATCCAACATGTTTATGTCACCTTCGTCTGGAAACACTTCTACGAAATCCAATAAACCACCTTTTATATTTCGAAAATGGACATTGAATATCTTGTTCCGTTCGCCGAAGTAACGAATGACATCGAAGATCTCTTCGCCTGGAGATTCAAGCATTTCCGAGACGGTGCCCTGGCAAAAATTCAAACCGTGATATGGACTTTCGTGCATCGAGATGAATTTTTTCAATCCTTCAACAGTACCCATTACCCTGGCAACGCCACGATACAAGTTACCTCCGATACCAGGGTCCTGGGGATGGCAGGCAATCTGCACTTTATTGGATTCGGCTACTGGCACAACCCGACTTAGAAAATAGTCAATCCGTTCCCACATTTCATCCGCATCTGCCGGTCCACCCTCAAATTCTCCTAACGTTTGATCCAATTTGGAGTATTCGAAAGATGACAGTTGTGCTCCCCCTCGACCATAACGGGGCTCGGTTCGCATGTGTCCTAGAATGGTGATGTTATAGCGTAAAGCTCTGATTCCAGCAGCACCAGCTTCTTCAATAAGATGGCATATTTGATCGATTTCCTCATCACGCTCAGCACTGGGTGCCAGGAACACGTTCTTAACGTCATTGTCGAATGCAGATCGTGAACCTAACGGCATCAGTGTCATGTCTAGGTTTATGCCGAATTTTGCTAGGCGATCCTGGTACACGTTAAATCCATCCCTGTCCCATGTTCTCCAGTCACCTGGGGGATCAGAAGAGACGTGATTTACTCCCAACTGGCTCAATAATTGCAGCTCAGTGTCATCGTCCGGTTGGCCTTGAGTTCCCAAATACATTGTCGAAATCCTTAAGAGTTGTGCGAACTTAACCTTGCTTGTCGGTAGTTGAATTTACTATTTTTCAATCGCTATTTACAGAGGTTCCCATAGTCTTTTGCCTTCGATAGCGAGACTGAACGTAAACGTGTTCATCGAAAGTACCGGATTCATAGGCGCCGTCACCCTCGGATCCTGGTCGGGAAGTATTGCCTTTTGAAGGATGAGCTAATACAACATCTTCGTCTATATCCACACCCAAGCCAGGGCGATCTGGTACTTCAATATGGCCATCAATTGTTTCGATATGCGGTAATGTAACGTCGTACCTAACCGGAACATCATCGTGTACGCGTTCCAGTATTAATGCGTTTGGTATAGCCGCCAGAACATGTATAGCCGCATATTCTGCTACGGGCCCTAATGAGCCAGAATGGGGCGCTACCGTGATGTAATGCGCCTCAGCCATCGCTGCGATTTTCATCATCTGGCTTATGCCACCAATCCGACCTGTGTCGGGCTGCACTACATCAACAATCTCCCGCTCAATCAACTGGCGTACGCCCCAGATATGTGAATGGCGTTCCCCGGCTGCGATGGGTATATCAACATTGTCCTGTACTCGCTGAAGGGCTTCGATATTGTCTGGGGGCACGGGGTCTTCGTAAAAAAGAAGTTTGTACGGCTCGAGCGCCTTGCCGATTACAATGGCGTCTTTGGTGGTAAACCAAGGTGGACCATGAGCGTCCACCATTATGTCCATTTCATCACCAACCGCTTTTCTAATGCCATCAACCTTTTCTACGGTTCGATGCACACCACCCGTCTTTACAGCAGTGAGACCGCGTTCCTTCAACTCCAGCGCTCGCTCTGGAGTTGAAGCATGACCATAAGCACGTATACGATCTCGAACCTTGCCTCCCAGAAGGTTCCATACGGGAGTGTTTAAGGCTTTACCCTTGATATCCCATAGCGCCATATCGATAGCATTCATCGAACCGGACCCGGGTGTTCCGGTCATACCAGCTCCCATGGTTGAGACCAGCATTTTTTGCCATATGCGTTCAATATTCATTGGATCTTCACCTATGACAATAGGTTTCAAGTCGTTGATCGCTGTCTCGACTACCCTTGGCCACCCTGATCCTTCACCCAGGCCAGTAATGCCTTCGTCCGTGTAAACCTTCACAAAGCACCAATTACGTGCGCTCCAACTGGTTGATTCCTTCGAAGCAGGTGATCCAGCCATCATTAGAAAGGTCTTAATATCGGTGATTTTCACTCTTCATCATCTCCGTCGTAATTTTCCTAGGGTGGGTTTTAAGTTTTATGTGTTTTGTCGTCCCAAAATAGCATTGATGGCTACAAAAAGTAGTCCTGTAGCA
>CAJWJL010000146.1:0-5577 GCA_913042135.1 uncultured Chloroflexota bacterium
ATGTTTGTCCTTCTTGCACTTTCAGGGATCGGGCATTCATTTGAAATACCGTGTGTTCAAGGGATGGTTACGGGTTCTGTTCCCAGAGAAGTTCGTATGAACGCCGTGGCAGTTCAATCGACAGGAATGCGGGCTGTTGGAGCACTGGGAGCACTGGTGGCAGGCCTTGCTATAGACGAATTGGGTGTCCCATTCACGCTCATATCGTCAGGTCTTGTCTTCCTGATAGCCGGTTTTTTAGCCTTGATTGTGAGCCGTGGGCTACAAGTTGAGGTTACAGAACGGACAAAATCTATAGTTCGAGATGTTCTTGATGGGCTTCAGTTAATGTCACAGTTACCCTTGGTGCGGATGATATTGATTACAGCTGTCCTGGTAGAGGTATTTGGATTTGCTTATGGTGCGTTAATGCCGGCGGTTGCGAAGGAGGCACTTGGGGTAGATGTTAAGGGCCTTGGTACTCTAACTATGATGGCGGGTGTTGGGTCAGTGGTGGGTTCTATATTTCTTATGGCCCTCGGGAACTTCTCAAAAAAGGGTCTGTTGCTCATAGGCATTGCGGTGTCCTACGGTGTTTTCGTATCTACATTTTCTGCATCGGGATCATATGCAGTTGCACTTATTCTTATCCTTGGAGTAGGCGCATCGGCTGCAGCGTTCGATGCGATGCAATGGACTCTCCTGCAACTCAATGTGCCAGACGAGATGAGAGGTCGAGCTGTTGGTGCGTGGGTGTTTGCTATAGGATTCGGTTGGGTAGGGCACCTTGGCCTGGGAGCTATTGCTGAAACTGTAGGCGTCCAGTGGGCTCTTGGTATCGCGGGATGCTCGGTTATTGTCACGGCGCTGGCAGCAATGAACTTTTCAGAGAAATTACGTAAGGCTTGATTTAAAGCCAACAGTGTCTTTCACTTCATCAACTGTTCAGCAATTCATTTATCGCGTCTGACAATGCAGGATCTTGTTTCGCTAAATGGATAGCTGCTTCGAGCATCCCTTTAGGATTTCCTGTGTCTGCGTGGAATCCGACTAATAATGCGGCGTGAACAGGTGAAATTCCAATAAGAGCGGCAATAGCGTCTGTGATTTGTATTTCATTGTTAGCACCAGGCTTTTCTGTCGCGAGGTGATCAAATACTCCATTGTCAAGTACGTAACGTGCCACAATTGCCAAGTTGCTGGGTGCGTCTTCTAATGCAGGTTTTTCAATGAGAGTTTTCACAATATGGACATGCTCGCTTACTGGATCCCCGCCTATGATCCCTTTGGTCGGTATCACCTCTTCTTTAGCCGTGTTTACACCGATCACTGACCCCCCGTGTTCCTGATACACCTCAATCAATTGTTCGGTTGCAGACGGATCATTAATTATTACGTCGTCGGGAAAAATCGCTACAAATGATTCGCCATCGCAAAATTCTCTGGCCTGTAAAATCGCATGCCCTGGGCCCTTTGGCTCGTCTTGGTAAATCGTGGTCACGTTCGCTAATGAGGCCAATTCGATCTGGGAGGCAAGGAGTGCCTCCTGGCCTCTTTGCTTCAATTGTTCTTCAAGCTTAGGTTGTCTTTCAAAGTAATCAGCTACGGACTCCATACCGCGGGACATGACGATTGCAATATCCGTTATGCCTGCAGCGGCAGCCTCACGGACTGCATATTCGATGACCGGCACATTTAGAATTGGCAGTAACGGCTTAGGAACCGTTCTGGTAGCGGGCAGGAACCGTACACCGAGCCCACCCACAGGAATAATGGCCTTTGTTATATGAGGAAAAATTTGCATCTTAGGATTCTATCGGGAATATAGTGTCATTATTAGTATTCGATCCCAACGACTATTGGAACACTGAGTAGTAGGATGAAGATGGTCGTGCTAGGTGGGGCGTTAGCGGTGCCCTGTACTCGCAATCCGCTATAGCGAGGCTGAAACCCCCTGTCGAGGCAGTTCGTGTATGGCCGCTGAAGGCAGTATTTAGACGTTGACAGCTTGGTCCCGCGCGGCGAGGCCTCGTGAACCCCGTCAGGACCGGAAGGTAGCAGCGGTAAGCGATACACCTCGGGTGCCGCGGGAACGCCGGGCTGGAGTCGGTTCTGTCATTTACGCCATATGAGTCTGTCGACACTGGGGTGCACGGTCATGTTTGTTTGTCGAGACGAGATCTACGAGACGAAAAACCGACGTCTGTCTGGGTAATGAATACAGCTTTGATTCTTCTATGACCCCACAACGCCTAGGGCAACATTTTCTAACTGATACCTCGGTAGTAAAAGTGATTGTTGATGCCGCTGATTTGCGACACGATGACATTGTTGTAGAGGTCGGCCCGGGGCGAGGCGCACTTACGAAGGATATTGTCAGCCAGGCAGGAAAAGTACTGCTGATTGAATACGATGCAGAAATAGCAGCACGATTGGTGTTGAGATATGAAACGAACTCTAACGTAAAAGTACTTAACCTTGACGCTCGCCACTTCGGATCAGACTCTCATGTCTGGTTGTCAGATGGTAATTACAAGGTCGTAGCTAATCTGCCTTATTATGCCGCCAATCCTATAGTCCGGAACTTCCTTGAATCTACTCACCAGCCGACTTCTATGGTGATCATGGTTCAGCGAGAAGTTGCGAGGGAAATGGCAGCGGACCCTGGGGACATGAGCCTGCTCTCTCTGGCCGTTCAAATCTATGCATCTGTAGACAATGTCATCGACGTACCACCGGAATGTTTCGACCCGCCGCCGAAAGTTCATTCCTCTGTGTTGAAATTGAAACCTGTAAGTGTCCCCAGGCTACGTTTCGACTCAAGTGAAGATTTTTTTAGGTTGGCCAGAAGTGGATTCAAAAGTCCTCGCAAACAACTCCATAATTCGCTGGCAGACGGTCTCTTCATCAATTTGGATGATGCAAGGAAACTGGTGAATGAGACGGGGATAGCAACAACAAGGCGACCAGCCACTCTGTCCATTGATGACTGGCAGGTCCTGTATGACGTATGGGTCCAAAATGGAAGACCTTCAAACACCCCGGGCTCGGTTCGTCGCAGTCACAGGCGAAAACTCAATGACTGATCAAAGCAGCATTGTTGAAAAAGCATATGCAAAGGTTAATCTGACCCTTGAAATTCTTGGTAAACGCAGAGATGGGTACCACGACCTCGTGTCGGTGATGCAGACAGTCAATCTATTCGACACTGTCACGCTGTCTGAAGCTGATTCAATCGTAGTTGAATGTGATGATAGTGATATCCAAGCCGACGATAACCTGGCCACCAAAGCAGCTATTGAGTTGAAAAATCGTGCTGGCATTTCAGAAGGAGCGAAAATTTCCGTTGCGAAAAGGATTCCTGTGTCAGCTGGATTAGGCGGTGGGTCCGCCGATGCTGCAGCGACGTTAAGAGGGTTGAACTATCTTTGGAATCTAGGACTTTCGGATGGCGATTTGCTAGAAACAGCAGCTTCGGTAGGTTCGGATGTGCCGTTCCTCATCAAAGGAGGGACTGCTCTTGTGGGGGGAAGAGGGGAAGAAGTGATACCGATTCCTTCAGCTAGGATCCCGAGATTTCTGATCGTTAAACCTGCTGTGCAACACCAATCCGGTAACTCTAAGACGGCATCTGCATTCTCCCGGGTTGACAAGTCGATGTATACGATTGGGAATCTCACTCACAAACTGGCCGCGAGGATTCGCTCTGGTGGAGATTGTCCTCCAGAGCTCTTTTTCAATCAGTTCCAGGTGATAGCTGAAGATATTTACCCCGGATGGGCACTTTCTCGGGACCTCTTGAATAATATCGGGGTTAATGCAGTCGTTTTGTGTGGTGCAGGACCATCAATTTTCGCCGTGCCGCCGTCAAAAGAAATAGGAACAGCTTGGTATTTATTGTTATCAAGAACCTACGGAGAGGAAGCATTTCTCGTAGAGCCTGTCTCACCCGATTTGGAGTCATAAATGGAAGAGCCGCTGCGTACGGTGATCGCTGGAATGATCAGTGGAGCTTTGATGGGTCTGGTGTTTGTGACACACATCTCTCTTTTACTGGTTAACCATCCTCCTGCTGTATTGATAGAACGGGCAGCTGTATCTAATGTTTCCAGGTTGATAACTATCGCTGCTTTTGTCACCTTTATCGGCTGGAATGTTCTGGCAATAATCATGTCTTTTGCGGCTCAGGTAAACCTGGAAATGACATCTTCGCGATTATCATCTGCTCCGAGCCTTACCTACTTGTTCATAGTTGCTTTTCTCACCCTTTTTATTGCTATCCCGGCACTCGTAATATTTCGAGACCGAAAAATCCATGTCTTCGCTGAGCTACTTGTTTTTATTGGCGTGTTTGGCTTTTTGGTTCCAAATCTCGTAGTAGCGCTCCACAGGCCGTGATTTGCGATTTTTTCGTCACTGAAAGGGCACGCACAGTACTAAACTTGAGGAAACACAAACATCTCTGAGGAAGAAATGATCATGAGGTTCCCCGATCGATTCGCTGGAAAAGTCGCCCTGCTAACCGGTTCAGCAGCAACCCTGAAGAATGAGCTGATGGGATTCGGAGGAGCTACGGTCTGGAGATTCCTTGAAGAAGGTGGACGAGGGGTAGTTATCACTGATGTCCAGGACGATGTTGGTGAGCGTGCTGCAGCGCAGCTACGTGAAGAGGGTCACGATGCTATTTACCTTCATCTTGATGTGACAAACGAAGATGAATGGGATAGGACTATTTCCTCTACCATCAAACATTTTGGAAGGATTGATATCCTGGTCAACATCGCAGGTATTTTAGATCCAAAATCGATCTTGGATATTGAACCTGCCGTTTGGAAAAAAACGATGGAAATAAGCACGGTCGGAGTATTTCTCGGTACTCGTGCCGTTGCGAGGCATATGGAAAAATCCGGAGGCGGCTCGATAATCAATCTCGCTTCTATGGCTGCCAAACAGGGTTCTGGTTCTTACGGATCTGCCTATTCTTTTTCACGCGGGGGTATGCACAACTTTACTCAATCCTCAGCGTTGCAACTTTCTGGCATGGGAATCAGGGTCAACACCATCATGCCCGGGTGGGTACACACTCCGTTTACCGATTATCTCTACACGGATCCTGAACAAAGTAAATATCGTACTGACAGGGTCCCGTTGGGGCGGTGGGGAGAGCCAGAGGATATCGCTGCAGGTATCTTGTTTTTAGCCTCTGAAGACTCTTCTTATATGACCGGAGCGGAACTTCTTATGGATGGCGGTGTAAGTGCAGGATCTGTTCGTCCGGCGAATCCACGCAGCCGAGACTAGTATTCATACAGTTTGCGACAAGGACCCGGTTGATTTGGACACGGATTAGAACGACAAATTTCGCATCATTTTAGTTCTTGGCAGCATATTGCTTTAGTGCCTTTTCATTGAGATCAGTGCCCCAGCCCGGGCCCTGAGGTATTGAAACTATACCCCGATCAATAACAGGCAAGTTAGTTACTAGTTCGTCTCTCCATGGGACCTGAACAGGATCGCTTTCGCTTATTTTTATATTCGTCACACAGGCACAAAGATTCATCGTCTGAAAAGTGGACAAGTGACCGTTGAAATTATGCG
>CAJWJL010000147.1:0-5557 GCA_913042135.1 uncultured Chloroflexota bacterium
TTCATGAGGAGTTCATCAATACAGGCCATGTAGACATGTACCGTGCGATGAAGACCTACTACGACAATGGTTACGACAGCTTTTTCATTGATGATCACGTTCCGCACACTCACCTGGACACTGATTGGGGTCACCGTGGGCGTGCGTTCGCAAATGGCTACATACAGGCGATGATTGAGGCTGTCACCAAACAAGGATGATGCGTGAGTGTTAGAAATGAGTGACGTTCATTGCGAACTTATTTGGACTCATAGGTTTCGCGATGACATTTTAGGAGTCTGGTTTGTTGGAGATTAACCCATACGGAGAAAATGCATGAGCTTATTCAAGGACTCGATAAAGAGTGCTATGTCGGAGTATCTGGAAGATTTAAAATTGAAACTCGATGGTCTGACTGAACCAGAATTACGTTGGCAGGCCGGGTTGGAATCGAACACAATCATCTGGCTCGTCTGGCATATGGCACGTGTTGAAGACAACTGGATCAACGGTGTTGTCGGTGGGAGCGATACGGAGTGGAGTTCAGGTGGATGGTCGGTAAAGACAGGTATCGACGCCGAGGATAATGGTTATGGCGATACACCTGATGATGTGAGGGCGTTACCTGCAGTTGCAGTCACCGATCTTATGGATTATTTTGAAGCCGTTCGCTCAGCTGGATTGAGTGTGATTGATGGCCTAGACGATGATGACTTAGGGAAGGAATTTGTCCGGAGAGGGCGGTCAGTAACCTTGGAATGGATACTCGGTCATGTCGTGGTGGAAGAGTCGCAGCATTTGGGTCAAGTAGCGTACGTGCGTGGGATAATCCGTGGTTTGAATGGCTGAAAAGGTGAGATATAAATGGCTTCGTTTAGAGATCCGATAAAAAATGGGCTGAACGAGTATTACGGGAAGCTTAAACAGACTCTTGATGGTCTCACGGCTGAGGAATTGCTCTGGCAGCCTAGTGCAGAGTCAAATCATATTCTATGGACAGTTTGGCACATGGCTCGGGTGTCTGACCGATGGGCCAATTCTACAGTTCTCGGTAACGCCGAACTCTGGATTCGAGATGGCTGGGCAGGGCGACTTGGGATGTCAGAAGAGCGATATGGTCGTGGAGAGACACCGGATCAAGTGCGTGACTTTCCATCAGTAGATATAGACCTGATACTCGATTATTTTGATGCTGCCCATTCGTCTTTACTTGGAATGATTGACGAGCTAAATGAATCTGATTTGGATCGTGATGTTTATGCTTCGTATAGAGATGAATCATTCAATATTGGGTGGATCCTTGGACATATTCTGGCCGAGGAATCCCAGCATCTTGGGCAAGTTGCCTATATCCGTGGGATGCAGCGAGGTTTTGACGGATGATGGATCAATTTAAGGAGTAGAAATGCGTCAGTCTTGGGCAGTTAGTTCGGTAGACGATGAAGTTATGCGTACTTCAGCCCAGTACGGAGTTGAAGATCTCATAATTTACACAGGGCCGGGTACCAAGACCCTGCCGGGTTCGAAAGAGCCGTTACAGCGCAAAAAACGTCCAGACTATGAAGATTACCTTGCATTAATGAGCAGGGTGAAATCGTTCGGTTTGAATATCGAAGGCGTCGAAGGAGGGTTCTCACTTTTTCCTGAGTATTCTGACATTATTTTCGGCGGACCTCGGCGGGACGAGTTAATCGAAGAAATGCTTGATCATGTTCGTGACATGGCCCGAGCTGGGATACGAACATGGGGTTATCAATGGATGCCCGTCAGCGTATGGAGAACTGCTCCAGTTTCAATTCGAGGCGGTGCATATGGGACGGCCTATGATCATTCAATTCGAGGTGACGATCCTGAGTGGTATCCAGATGTTCCTGATAGCCAGAATGAAGAAGCGATGTGGCAGCACCTTGAATACTGGATTAAGGCTTTAACTCCTTTAGCTGAGGAAGAAGGGATTAGATGCGGTATCCACCCTGACGATCCACCGATGCCCGCCCGCGGTAAAGTTCCTGGATTATTGCGTAGTTTTGATGCCTACAAGAGATTGATGAGCATCTATCCATCCGATTACAACGCGATTGAGTTTTGTCAGGGGACGTTCAGTGAAATGGAGGGGGAGAACATTTATGAAATGGTTGATTATTTCGTTCGTGAAAATAAGGTTTTGTTCGTTCATTTCCGCAACGTTAATGGTCAAATTCCTGCCTTCAATGAAGAATTCATCAATACAGGTTATGTTGATATGAAGCGGATCATGCGGGTTTATCGTGACGCAGGGTACACAGGTACGTTTATGGACGACCATTGCCCGATGCTTTCTGACGATACGGATTTTCCCGGAAATGTAGGTGGTTATAGGTCGAGGTTGTTTGCGCAAGGCTATATTCAGGGTCTTATTGAATCAGTAACTAAAGAACAGGAATATGGCGGACCAGTCCGTATGAGTGAAGTAGAGAATGGACTTGTGTTATGAGGATTGGTATGGGCCTCAACAGCTCCTTGAATGCAGAAGCTTTTCGCTTTATGGCCCAACTTGGCGTACAAGATGTCGTGCTTAATACCCCTCCAGTACCGGTCAAGGGCGGTAAATGGGAATTAGTAGATCTTGTGGGATTGAAAAACAGGGTTGATGAATTTGGCTTGAAGTTAACGGCAATAGAGAACACTCAGATTGATATGAGACATCACATGATTGCTGGGGGACCTCGTTTCGACGAGCAGCTTGAAAATATGCTGGAGACTATCAAGAACATTGGGAACGCTGGTATCCCGGTCTACACCATGAGTTGGC
Organism: uncultured Chloroflexota bacterium; assembly: GCA_913042135.1. Lineage (GTDB taxonomy): Bacteria > Chloroflexota > Dehalococcoidia > Lucifugimonadales > Lucifugimonadaceae > Lucifugimonas. The sequence goes on from CAJWJL010000147.1 coordinate 2,771, forward strand.
GCTATCCTCGTTTCTACCGAACAGGACACGTGGATGTAGGTTGGGGAGCGCTTGGCACTGCTTATGACTCCGAAATTGAAGCATGGCCGAATGTGATTGACTGGGATTTCTCATTGAGCCGCGCATGGGAGTGTCTCGAAACTTGGATAAAAGAGGCAACTCCTGTTGCTGAAAAATATGGAGTCAGACTCGGCTTGCATCCGGTTGATCCTCCGATGGAGATTGTTGGTGGTGTCCCTCAATTGTTATTTAACTTTGAGAATTACAAACGCCTGATAGATATCGTTGATAGTCCCTACAACTCAATTCTTTTATGTCAGGGCTCATTCGCTCAAATGCTAGGCGCTGATCACGATGACGGCGACAGCATTTACGACATGATTGAGTATTTTGTGCAACGTAAGCGCGTGTTGTATGTGCACTTTCGCAATGTGTCTGGAACCGTGCCTAAGTTTCACGAGACCTTTGTTAACAAAGGTTACGTGGATATGTATAAAGCTATGAGAATTTATGCTGAGAATGACTTCGATGGCTTTTTTATGGATGACCATGTGCCGCACACTGTCGGCGATACCGAATGGGGCCACCGTGCGAAAGCATACGCCAACGGATATATACAATCTTTGATAGAGACGGTGACTGATACTCCGTTATTCGACCCGAAATAATTACCTTTTAGGATTTTGTCTAGTATGAAAATTGAAAATATCGAGACTTGGCTGGTATCCAAATGGCTTACCGTTCGCGTCACTTGTGACGATGGTACTTACGGCGTAGGTGAAGGGAATTTTTGGAGTTATGCTGACGCTACCGAGGTGATCGCCCATAGAATCAAAAGTGACATTCAAGGACTTGACCCTCGTGATATTGATCGCATTTGGAATACCGGCTATAGGAAATATTCGTTTCGTAGTCCTGCGATAACCGCTGTATTGTCAGCTATAGATATGGCTTTGTGGGACATTAAGGGAAAGCGTCTAGGGGTTCCGGTATGGGATCTTCTTGGGGGTAAAGTTCGCGATAGAGTGCGCGGTATCGTTCTGCTTGGTTCTTATGGTGAGGTCGGTACTCTTTCTAGCCCAGAGAGTTATGCTCGAGCAGCCAAGCGAGCGCAAAAAGATGGCTACACGGCGTTAAAAATGACGCCCTTTCCCAGTAATTGGGGTGAATTGGCTCACGGGGAACTTATTCGCCAGAATACAGCGATCGTACAGGCAGTACGAGAAGAGGTTGGTTGGGCTTTTGATATCGGAATTGAAATTCATCGGAACATGAATCCTGGGTCATCAGTCGTGTTTGCACAGCAGATCGAAGAATTTCTTCCTTATTTTTATGAAGATCCAATTGCTCCCGACTCTGTGATGTCTATGGGCGCAGTGGGGAAGAAGACTAATTTGCCGTTAGCGGTAGGAGAACGGAATAATACCCTTTGGGAGTTTCGTGAATACTGTACGTTGCCTGGAGTCAGTTTTTTGAAACCAGATATCGGCCTCGCTGGTGGTTTTACGCACGTGAAGAAGATCGCTGCGGTCGCGGAAAGTTTCCACCAACGAATCTTGCCACATCATTTTCTTGGGCCGATTGCCAATATGGCGTTGGCGCACATCGCTACGGCTACACCGAATTGGGACATGAACGAATTTATTCCAGAATCGGGAACCTTCAAGGCAGATATTGTGACTAATATCACGGATATGAAGGACGGTTATTTCACACCCTCCAATGATCCGGGGTTGGGTATCGATATCAATATTGATGAAATGCTGAAACATCCATATGAAGCTGGAGGTGGTGAGACTTCTCGTCGCTCTGACGGCTCGTTAACACTTGGGTAAAAAAACAATGTCTAATCGTCTACAGGGTAAAGTTGCCATCATTTCCGGAGGTGGAGGGGCTATGGGAGGTGCCCAAGCGCGTCTGTTTTCATCGGAAGGGGCGGCCGTGTGCGTGGCTGACAACAGGATCGAAAAAGCTGAAGAGATATCTGCCGAAATTATCCATTCAGGGGGTAAGGCATTTGCAACTAATCTCGATGTTCGAAGTGCTGATGAATGGGCTACAACAGTCTCAACAACTGAATCGAAACTGGGTTCTGTAAGCCTGCTGTGCAACAATGCCGGTGCCAACTTTAGGGTTGGGTTCGAAGAGCAAACAGAGGATCAATTTCGACTGATCATGGAAGTGGGTCTCAACGGTGCCTTTCTTGGAATCCAGGCAGCTGTTCCTTCAATGCGCAGATCTGGAGGAGGGGTCATATTGAACATGGGTTCTTTGGCTGCGATACGCCCTGGTGGTGGAAGTCCAGGCTATGCTGCACAGAAGATGGCCATGATTGGGCTTACCAGATCAGCCGCGCATTCGTTCGCAAAAGACAATATACGATGTGTATTAATTTCTCCGGGTCATGTCGATACACCGTTTATTCGTGGTAATAATGCTCATAGCCCAAATGATTGGGATACGAGTATTGATAATCCCGATAACTATGCCAACCGATTAAATGGCACACCGTTGGGCAGGCTTCAGCGTCCTGAAGATATCGCAAACGCGTTTTTGTTTGCGGCGACCGATGATGCAGCGATGATTACAGGGTCTATGATAACCGTCGACGGTGGCGCTGGGATGTGAGCGAATATGTTATTTATTCCGAGGAATAATCGAGCGTTTTTACTTACGTTTTATGTAATAGGGAGAAAAATATGAACAATCCTCTTGGAAGTTTAGGAGTGATTGTCGAGCGTAATGTAGAAGTTCCCATGCGGGATGGAACTGTGTTGCGGGCTGACA
>CAJWJL010000148.1:0-5494 GCA_913042135.1 uncultured Chloroflexota bacterium
CGTCGAGAGGCTGATCAAATTCGCCCGACATAGCAGATCCAACAGGCCCATCCTCCAACAGTCTAACAACCAACTCTTCGACTTCGACCTCATCCTCCATTTCATCTGGATCGTCTGCCTCTAAATCATTGATCTTCTGTTGAAGATACAAGGGGAACGAGGCGATGTGAGCCTGTGCAGGTGAACGCTTGACTTCCCGAACAATAACTATCACTTCGGAATCTGTTAGCTTCGCAGCAAGCACTTCATATTTGTTACCACCATCGATCATCTTCTGCAATCTAACCACGAGGCGAACATCTAGCGTGCCCAGGTATTCACCGCCGCTGGTCTCGACAGTACCTATACCTTCGTCAATAACCAGCTTCAGGTTATCTCCGGGTGATACCGAAGCAAGCATTTTTGCATCTGCCACTTTATTTAGTTCAGAAGCAGTCGCTACTGCAGGGTCGGAAATAAATAACGCGGGACTTATTACGGTACTGCCAAAAGTTCGACGAGAAATTTCTGGATCATCAAGTTCCGAAAGTCTGTCCCATTGACGCCTCGCAACGCGACTACCTGGATCTATAGCTAATGCCCTTTTGATTGAAGCACGCGCCTGCTTATATCTACCTAATTCAAGATATGCCTTTGCCAATCTATTGTGACATCCGATATTTTCAGGGTAAATCGCCGATCCCTCCAGGTTTAGCTTAACTGCTTCTTGCCATCGGCCTGCCAACGCATGGTCAATCGCGTTTTGCTCTATCTGGGTAAACGATCGGTCATTTTGGAGTGTTTTATTTTTTATAACCATACGTGGCTCTTTAAACAGTCTCGCGACACCTACTGGTCAAGAATTAATGTCCAGTTACCTATGAGATTTACCATCCAGCTATCGGTCAGAACAACGATTTCAAGTACATCGACTTACAGGTTTTACGAGTGCCCAACTAAGGTCGAATGAAAAACCCAAGAATTTTCACTGACGGCACCACGAATAATTTCCGGTACAGAACATAGAGAAACCGCGTTGTACTATCGCCGAATGCGTAGCCAGGAAAGACGAAAGAACGCTTCTACTACGATGCCAAAAGACATCTTGGACTTGCCAGCTGTACGCTCCATAAAAACATATGGATGCTCAACAACTTTCAATCCTGTCTGCTCACATCGATACGCGACTTCGGCCTGAAAACCAAATCCACTTAACGTCAGTCGATCCAGCCCAATCCGTTCTAAAGTGGTTCTTCTGAAAGCTTTGAACCCGGCTGTAGCATCTTTTACTTTAAGCCCGAGTATTATCCTAATGCCGACGTTGCCCCAATAACTGATCTGCTTTCTTGCCCAGCTCCATCCCGGATCTACGCCCCCACCGGGGGTGTAGCGAGAAGCGACGGCAACATCTGCCTCATCAAGCTCAGCAATAAGCCCAGGTAAGACTTCGGGAGGATGCGATAAATCTGCATCCATTTCCACAATGTTTTGAGCTCCGGCGTCTAAAGCCGTTTGGAATCCTGCCATATACGCAGTACCCAGTCCCTGTTTACCTTCTCGATGAAGAACGATGAAAACACCGGCAAATTCATCGGCGAGCCCGTCGGCAATTGCCCCTGTGCCGTCAGGTGAACCGTCATCAACAACAATGAAACCCAATCCCTCAATGCCCTGTGCGACAACTTTTTCAATCAATTGAGGCAAAGTTTCCGATTCGTTATAAGTCGGAACTACAACCGCCACTTTCAGGGTGTTTTGATCATGGGTAGAAATTGCGTTTACCAAATCTACAGCCCAAGTTTCATTGACTTATGCTCAACCATAATGCAGGAGTCCATCACGACCGTAAGACCCTTGTCTAGTGCAAATGTAGCGGCCTCTTGATTGACTATTCCCTGTTGAAGCCAGAGCACCTTCGCACCAGATGCAACCGCATCTTCAGCTACCGGCATAACATTCGCAGATCGCCGAAATACATCGACAATATCTATTTTGCCTGGCACATCCTCAATGGAGTCATAACTCTTCAATCCGAACCATCCCTCAATGTTCGGATTAACCGGGTAGATCTTGTAACCCTGAGATTGCATATAGTCAGAGACGTAGTTACTAGCGCGATCTTCTCTCTCTGATATACCAACCACGGCGATAGTTTTTGCCTGCTGCAATATAGATCGTATTTGGGATGTCAGAGGATTTTGAAACAGCATTATGATCCACCGGTACGCAAAAGGTTACCGTACCTACCCAGCAGATTGTTTAATCCAACCTTAGCGACATCAAGCACCGCGACAATGCCTTTAGCCAGCGTCATCTTAGAGCCTTCTCCGTAATACCAGTCGATTGGCACCTCACCGACACCAAACCCTGCTTTCTTGGCCATTACCAGCAACTCAACGTCAAATGCCCATCCATCAAGAGATTGATGTGGAAACAATTTCGTTGCAGATTCTGCTGAAAACAACTTAAAGCCGCACTGGGTATCTTCAATTCCTCGTAATGCGAGGATTTTCACCGCATAGTTGAATAACCGCCCTTTTACATGACGACTCTTCGGTTCGTTAAATCTGCGAGATCCCGAAGCCTCTCGAGAGGCTATAGCAACGTCATATTCAGGATGCCCGTCAACTCCAACAAAAAACCTCGCTAGATTATCTATGGGCATGGAAAGGTCAGCATCGCACAAAAATCTCCACTCCCCTCGAGCCTCATCCATACCTCTCCTAACCGCTGAACCCTTACCACCGTGCGGGAGGTCAATAAGTTTGATCCGACCATCAGATTCACTCAATTTAACGACTATCGAAGCTGTGGAATCACTTGATCCATCATTGACCACCAGAATCTCCCAATTACGCGATGAATTTGAATCAGGTAACCATTCAGAAAGGTAATCAACTATAGATTTAACGGTCGAGGCGATCCGAACCTCTTCGTTGAAGGCTGGAATTACGACGCTTAGGTACGTTTGGGTCAAATTACAAATTCAAGGCTATGGAGAATACACAGGATTTTATATAAACGAATTTATTGTGACTTTTCAAGTTCAAAAGCATCATGAAGCGACTGCACTGCTTTCTGGACCTGTTCTCGATCAATAATCGTCGTGATACGTATCTCAGAAGTCGTGATCATGTCTATATTCACCTTAGCTTCGGAAAGTGTAGAGAACATTCTCGCCGCGTACCCAGGAGCATTCTCCATACCGGTGCCGACTATGCTCACCTTTGCCAAATCAGATCCGGTGATGACCTCGGCGTACTCGATGACCGACTGATCCTCAATTAACTGTGCAGCTTTAACCACACTCGCCTGGCCAACGGTGAACGTGAAATCCGTAGTTCCATCAGAACTGGTATTTTGAACGATAACATCAACGCTAACGCCCTCATCTGCCAACGGCTTTAGCAGACCTGCTGCAACTCCTGGTCGGTCAACCACACCTCTAACGGTAATCTTGGCTACATTTGAATCTACAGCGATACCTGTAACTGCCTTACGAACCTCCATCGTTTGCTCACCTCCATGGATAAGAGTTCCGGGCTCACTCGAAAACGACGATGCAACATAAACGGGCATATCGTAAACCGCACCGAGTTCAATAGAACGCGGGTTCATTTTTGCCCCGAGAACAGCCATTTCCAGCATCTCATCGAAGCCAATTTCAGATAACTTGCGCGCTTTATCAGTTAAGCGTGGATCCGTGGTATAGATGCCATCAACGTCAGTATAAATCTCGCAACGCTCCGCATCGACCGCAACCGCCAGAGCCACAGCAGTAGTGTCAGAACCCCCTCTGCCGAGAGTGGTGATATCACCTGATTCAGCCAGACCCTGGAAACCAGCAACTATAACGATACGGCCTTTATCGAGTTCAGTGCGAATACGGTCTGTATTAATATCGGCAATACGGGCCGATCCATGCACAGCATCAGTCTTGATACCGGCCTGAATTCCACTAAGACTGATCGAATCACATCCGCGCGCTTTCAGTGCCATCGCCATCAGTGTGGAACTTACAAGCTCCCCTGTAGATAACAGAGTGTCCATCTCGCGTGCATCGGGCTGTGTATCTCCCGTAACGGCTTCTGAAAGAGAGATCAATTCATCGGTCGAATCCCCCATAGCAGAAACAACCACTATTACATCAACACCATCATCCCTACGTAGTTGAATACGAGCCGCAACGTTATGGATATGCTCAGCGTCAGCCAGAGAACTGCCACCATATTTCTGTACGACGACAGGCCTGACATCACTGCCGTTGACAGTCATGAGCTTGACAACACCGATGCACCACGTTGGGCAACTGGCAATATCATGGCCTTGCCATCCACACCCAACGTCCGAGCAGTTTCTGTCATCTCGTAACTAATAGTCACCTCGCGTCCGGTCGCCAATGCCAATACTGAAGGGCCTGAACCAGACAGAAAAGCACCATGAGCACCTCCCTTGATTGCGGCACTTATAAGTTGTGGCATAGCCTTGAATCCCTGTGCTCGATGTGGCTGATGCAATCGATCGTCGGTAGCATATTTCAGAAGCTCCAAACGCCCTGATGACAAAGCGTTAACGAGCATTGCAGCCCTTCCTATATTGAAAACAGCATCACTGCGACTTATCTGATCGGGTAGCACTGCTCTGGATTCATGCGTATTGGTCTGTTCTTCGGGAACGAAAATCACAGCGCACAGGTCTTCTGGAATATTCACCTGGTCAACAATCCAGTTATCGGTTCCATTGCGAACACCAACACTGCATCCACCGTAAATCGCAGGGGCTACATTGTCAGGGTGTCCCTCTATGTCGGCAGCCAAAGTCGTTATTTCTTCGTTGGTAAGATCAGCACCTGACATAGCAGAACCTGCTATCAATCCGGCCACAATCGCTGCTGAACTACTGCCAAGCCCTCTTGCAAACGGAATCGCGTTACTACATTGATATCGCAACCCGGGTACTGGTTCGTCGATATAGTTGAAAACTGCTTCGAGACCCGTCACAACCAGATTACGAGTGTCCTGCGGAACAATATCTACACCCTCTCCGGAAGAAGTCACCGAAAATTTTCCGCGCGTAACGGTCAACTCATTCCAAAGGTCAAGAGCTAGGCCAAGACTGTCGAATCCAGGTCCAAGATTGGCGGTGGTCGCAGGAGCGCGAACGGTTACTGAATTCAATTTAATTATCGTGAAACATGATCAACATATTGAAGTTTGTTCGAACGAACTGCTACGGCACTATTCCCGTACATTGAATAAGATCGAGCGTCAAGTAGCAATTCGATCGCGACTTGTAAGTATAATCTGCCGTCGAGCATGCGGTACGCTTTATAAGTAAACCGTTTTATCGCTATTCGTAACCACAAAACAGAAAAACTAAAACTTATGTCTAACATCGTAGTAATCCTCAGTCCCACAAACGAAGGCTCCGAAGTTCGAATGAAAGAAACGCAGGATGCAGCCGATCAAGTCGGTCAAATCGACCTCAGGATTGTAGACAGCGAACAGCCATTAGA
>CAJWJL010000149.1:0-5464 GCA_913042135.1 uncultured Chloroflexota bacterium
ATATTTCAGAGCTTGATGATGAAGAACTCATTTGGGAAGCTCTCATTGATCGCGTGCTTACGATACCCGAATACCAGATACTGTTCTCAAAAGCGTTTCCGAAAGTAAGACGTGAAAATTTCACTTTTGTGCACGCAGGAATCGCCTTAGCGGCATTCCAGTCTGATGCATTTGCTTTTTCCAACAGCCCGTTCGACCAATTTGTCGCTGGAGACAATTCGAGCCTCTCAGATAACCAACTGAAAGGATTTAGTCTGTTTGTTGGTAACGCAAAATGCACAAGCTGCCATAGTGGGAATTTGTTCACAGATCAAGAATTTCACAACATAGCTTCTCCACAGACGGGCCCTGGACAGGGTCTAGCATCACCGGATGACTACGGACGATTCACCGTGACCCAAGATTTCGATGACCTTTATGCTTTTAGAACTCCTCCTTTGAGAAATGTTGAACTGACAGGTCCCTGGTTTCATTCGGGTGCGTTCAATTCACTTGAAGAAGTGGTCAAGCATCACATTGCACCGCTAGAGTCATTAGAAAAATACCCAAAGTCAAATTCTGGAGTTAATTTGCCATCTACCTATACTAATAGTTGGAGTTCTCGGCAGTTTAGCCGAAGTGCCGTTGATGAAACTGGGGCATCTCTGGCAGGTTTTTACACTCATATTTTTTCTGAGCAAGAAAGAATCGATCGAGTCAAAACCACATTGGATAATTCACTTCAGAATCTCCCGACGCTCACTGAACAGGAGATCGATTCGATCGTTGATTTTTTGATCTCGCTTACAGACCCTGATGCCCGAGATCTGAGCGGCTTGATTCCAGAGACAGTGCCAAGTGGATTAATGGTCGAGTAACAATTGCGGAAACAAATTGACAGATTAAACCCAAGGAACAGACAAGAATGATGCAATAACGATGAACTAAGACAAAAGACAATCTAGCGAGATTAGAACGTAGTCACAGCTGTAGAGTTGCAGATGAAAATATCAAAGAAGATACCGGTACAAAAAGAGGAATTGAGGTTTGCAAAATTATGGCAAATAAACTAATTGATGTTAGCAAGTATCGTTAGGTAGTAAGTCATGACGTTCAAGAAATACCCTATGTATTTCATTCCTGCGATGGTTCTGGGGCTGTCTTTTATCGGACTGATCATTTTTTTATTCTTGCCCAGATCACAACCACACAATTACCCTCCAGAACCTTTTACGCCCATAAAAGAACTCATGCTTTGGAGCCAAAATCTCAAGAGTGATTTTGGCTCAAGTAAGCAAGCTGCTGAAATCGAAGAAAATGTTCCAACATTCTCTAACATAGCTTCATCTTTCGAATCTCATGCACTAATCGAAAATCGTTATCCGGGGATAGCGGTTTTTGATTTCGACCGAGACGGTGATATGGATTTTTATGTCACCTCGGCCGAAATTACTGCATTATTCCAGATCACTCGAGGAGGAACTAATAAATTTTTCGAAAATCTAGAGAATAATGAGTTTGCAGAGATCGGGTCGAAAACCAATACTGAACTTGCAGCCCAAAACAGCAGTGCAGTCGCCGCTTGCGATTTTAACAACGATGGTTTTCAAGACCTTTATGTTGGAGGTCATGGTCGGATTGGCGATGGTCTCGACTATCGATCAATCGACAATAACCCGAATTCACTGGAGGCATCCCTAGATAGGCTGCTGATCAATAGTGGGACGGGTATTTTTGAAGATGTTACTGCCCAAGCATTTGGTGAATCAGCCAATTTGCGTTCTACCATGAGCATTTCTTGTGCAGATGTTGACAACGACGGTTGGATCGACATCTTTGTAGGCAATCGAGCTGATCAAGATTTCGTGAGATTCGATGATGCTCGGCATCATGGACACTACAACAACCTTTATCTGAACAATGGGGATCTAACTTTTACCGATATCACTCTTGAATCTGGTCTGCTCAGCCCTCAAATCAAAATGCTCGATGAAAATCTTCAGCCAATAATTTTTTCAACTTCTGAAGGCGATATTTTTGAGGGATTTGATCCTTCACTTATGGATGGAAATAACAGGTTAGTGGGAGATCCAGCGGGACAGACGTGGGCTTCAATGTTTTTCGATTATGACGATGACAATGATCAAGACCTTTGGATTGCCGATGACGGCGATGTGCTGAAAATTTACCGCAATGATTCATCACCAGAAAAGGTTTTATTTACCCCGGTGGCCGAGGAGATGGGGTTAGATGTCTCAGGTCAATGGATGGGTTTTGCCTTGGGAGACTACGATTCTGATTCAGACCTCGATGTGTTTATCACTAACATGGGTTTTCATCGGTTGAAATCTCCAAAACCGATTCCGCCTGGTGGCGATTGTGCGTACTCCAGTCAGTATGGTTGGGGGACTTGCTTTCATTTCATGTTACGCAATGATGGTAATGGAGTATTCACTAACGTCGCAGCGGAGATCCCAGTTGAACACAGTGACGTACTTCCACCCGAATCTCTAGAGCCAGGTTTTATTTCCTCAGACTGGACGCTACCCGAAGGTATCGAAACATTTGAATTTGGTTTCGGAGCCGCTTTTGTTGATACCGAAAATGATGGAGATGAAGATCTTTATTGGGTAGGGTCATTAGTCTCGAGAGGCGAAGGGCCAGGAGGTGGTTTTGCTCCAGCAGCTGGGCGTCTACTGCAGAACCAAAATGGAATATTTAGGGATTCGACAGTAGAAGCAAAACTGCTGGACATACTTGCGGTTGACTACTCCAACTTGTCAAATGCTGAATCCAATGAATCTTTGACTAAGCGACGATTAGGATTGCAATTTCATGAGAATGGAAAGGGAGTTGCGGTCGGGGATTTGAATTCTGATGGATTCACAGACCTGATTGTGACGAATAGTAATGGCGAGACATTTGATAGCGAAGGAAATCGGAATGCGGAAAGTGGACCATTATTTGTTTGGATAAACAGTGGTAGTAGCAACAACTGGGTTAAATTCAAACTTAAAGGACGTATGGCAATCGACTCGACGGGTTCCAATGCCGACGGCGTCGGAGCAAAAATATTAGTTTCTTATAACGCGTCGGACGGCCAAGAGTTTACTCAAGTTAAGCCAGTGTTGAGCTCAGCCAGTTTTCTTTCCACGAGTTCCACTGAACTAATTTTCGGGCTTGCTAATGCCAACGAAATAAAAGAAATTATTGTCTATTGGCCAAGTGGGATCAAACAGGTTGTCGGTCCATTGCAAATAAACACTACTCATGAAATTGTGGAGTCTGAATAGTTGATCGAGTAGCTGGCGTGTACTGACATTTTAGCAAACAAATGCATTTTTCTATCAGTATATTTTCTAAGCTCAATGCTTGTGGTAGTGTGAACAGTCTGGCAATTGTTACACGACTCTTAAAATGTCCTACACCCAATCTCTTTTTCTGAATACCCTAAGCGGTGGAACCATTCTCGCCGACGGAGGGATTGGGTCACGCATATTTCAGATGACCGGCAGACTCCCGTCATCTGAGTTCGTATACGAGACGTTGAATCTGCGTAATTCTGAATTGATCAAAGGTATCCATTCGTCAAGCCTCACGGCTGGCGCAACGGTGTTGACAAGCAATACGTTTGCCGCAAATTCAACTGAACTTACAACCGCCAGCCTGAGTGATCAGATCCATGAGATCAATAGCACTGCCGTCCAGATTGCCCGCGAAGCAATATCGGAATACCAGATTGAATTTTCTGCCCAAGAGACAGCCTTCTTCGTCCTTGGGTCAATAGGACCGGGCGGTAACAGTATCGAATCTTATGCTGAGCAAATTGAAACGCTAATCGGCAGCGATGTTGATGCGTTGCTTCTCGAAACATTCGTCGATATCGATTTCGCAATGCAAATCACGAAGGCGATTTCTTCGAGGCCAGACGCACCACCGATCATAGTCCATGGCGCGCTTGACCCGGGTATCGGCGATAGTCGCCAATGGCCGATAGAGCCATTTGAATTCGCTACTCTTGCAGCCAATGCTGGGGCGTCTGTCGCGGGAATCAACTGCGTCGCGCCCTGGGTGGCCTCAGAGTTTGTAGACAATGCAAAAGAGGCTCCAGCCGTAGTTGATGGAGATCTCCTTCTATCTGCAATGCCCAACGCTGGGGGATTCGAACGGATTGGGCACAGGTTTCTCGCAAGATCAAACCCGGAATTCATGGGAAAGATTGCACGAGAACTCGGCGATTCTGGAACGTCTTTAGTCGGTGGTTGCTGCGAAGTACATACCGAACATGTGCGCGAAATGTCAGCCTATCTCAAATCACGCAGTTCATCAGCAGGCATAAAAACATCAGAATCATTGCGGTCAGATGCCGTTAGCAGAACAACTCGTGACGAGTTTAGGAAAGTAAATGGTGAATTCACGCGAAAACTTCTCGAAAGAGAATTCGCAATTAGTGTCGAAATGGTCGCTCCTGAAGGAGTCGATCTCAAGGCTCTCGAACTACGCTCAACAATAATTCAAGATTTTGTCGACGAAGGACTGGCAGACGCTGTCGACATCACAGACGGCTCTCGAGGACTACCACTAATCCCGCCCGGGGATCTGGTTGAATTAATCAGACGACGCCTCGAATGGCAAGATGAAGATAAGATCGAATTCATTGCTCACTTCGCCGGTCGTGATTTGAATACTCTGGCAGTTCAATCTCGACTTATGGGTTATCACCTTCGCGGAATTCGAAACGTTTTATTTATCACTGGTGATCCTCCAAAAATGTCACCAACATATCCGCTTTCTTCAGCAGTATTCGACATGAACTCGATCCAGATGATTCGTGCAACCATAAGCCAACTGAACCAAGGTCGTGATTTCGGAGATAATCCACTCGGAGGAGAACGAGGATCGAATACTCAGTTCACTGTTGGCACAGGATTTGAGCCAGAGGCAGCGAATATGTCGCTTGAATTCGAAAAACTTCAGGCGAAGATCGACGCGGGTGCTGACTACGTCATGACTCAGCCAATATTCGATAACCCTAGACTATTGAACACACTCAAACCCTACAAAGATTCAATATCGGTGTTGCCTGGTGTCATGGTGCTGAATTCGGCGGCCCATGCAGAACGAATTGCTCAAGTCCCCGGGGTGAACCTACCGTCCAACATCCTAGATAAGATGAAACGATTTAGCGATCTTCCCGACCAGAGAAAAGTCGGTCTCGACCTCGCCGTATCGCAAGCTATGGCATATAAATCAGAAGGCTGGGCGGGTATTTATCTGATGTCACCAGCATCACTGGGTGCGGCAAAAACAGTACTAAAAACTCTGGCCGATTAGCCATCAAGGTTTCCAGTAACGTTTCTTGCATACATCCAAGCCGAGCCGCGCGTCGTCAAGACTGTATCGTGTCTTTTGTGGTCCCAGCACCCTGACACCCACCTACCTATTCGTCTTAGTGCGTAGCGAGTATCGGTGACCCTTTTGGTAT
>CAJWJL010000150.1:0-5442 GCA_913042135.1 uncultured Chloroflexota bacterium
GTATTTCAGTAAGTAAATTTCTGTTGTTCAATACAGACACGCATGTTAGCGTTAACCTACGGAGTTTCGGGTGGGCATTAATTCCTTTTAGGGCCATTTGATCTCTTGTTCCGTTACATTTTTTATCTGAATTATTTCGAGAGTCTAATTGTTATGCCAAGCTCCGACCAAATCAGGGCAAAACTGGGTTTAGGGCCCCGCCCAAAGCCAATGTTCGGTCACAATCGATCACATGCTTTGAATGCCACGCGTAAAATCTCTAAACCTAATTTGCAAAATAAATGGGTTGTGGTTGACGGGCAGCGCCATCGAATAAAATTGACCGCTCGAGAGATGCGTACCTTGGATAAGAAGGGTATATCTCTGTTATCAGGGTAGTGTTTTTTGTGCGGTCTCGTAAGCTCCTCTGATTGAGAGGGGCTTTTTTAGTTCAAGCCTGATCGCTAATTGTGACCTTCTCTACAGCTAGTGTTTTCCTGAATCATCACTGGTGTCTTGATCCATTTAAGCATGTTCGTTAGTACCGGCATTTCGTATTGCTTCGATTCCCATTTTCAGGCCGGTCGGATAATCGAACACACCAGTACCCGAAATTAGTGTTGTTGCGCCGGCATTGATGACTTCGCTTGCAGTGTCGGCCTTGATTCCGCCATCAACGGCAATCTCAAGATCTGTCCCGATTCTGTGAGCCATTTCTGACAGTTCTGTGATCTTCGGTATCATCTCAGTCATGAAACGTTGTCCGCCGAATCCCGGTTCGACTGTCATTACGAGTACTCTTTCGACTGATGAAATAAACGGTTGTAGCACCGAAGTGGGTGTATCGGGTTTTAGTGACACAGCCGCAATCATACCTGTTACTCGCGTATCCCCTAGTGATGTTTCGAGATCGTCACACGCCTCAACATGAATCGTGAATATGTCGCCTCCAGCCTCGGCGAACTGCTTTGCAAAACGAGCCGGCTCAGTGACCATCATGTGAATGTCGATTGGTAATTTGGTGAGGGGTCTTATGGCTTCAAGGATAGGTATTCCGATAGTGATATTGGGTACGAAAATGCCGTCCATAACATCAAAATGAAGTTCATCAGCACCGGCTTCTTCGACAGCTTGAATTGAATCAGCAAGATGGGCGAAATCTGCAGCTAGAAGAGAGGGAGAGATATTTATTTGATGTGCCACTTAGTCATCCTAGAGAACTAATTTCCGAGGTGTTGTGCTAGGGCATTTGGATAGTAGGACATGATGGTATCCGCACCAGCACAAGCGCTGGCGACCATCCCTTCTATATCGTCCATAACTCCGGGGCCTGAAGCAATAATTTTCTTACCACTGTCATGTACGGCTTGCACCTCGTTTAAATTCATTGGATAGCGAGTGTAAATCCATGATGAGTATGGATCTGATATTGCTAGTGAAAGTTCATCAGCAGAGTTAGCTACCGTTGCACACTGGAAGTCTGAATCTCCTTCATAAAAACGTCGTCTCACATCTACAGACTGGTGAATCAGACCAATTCCTACTGTTTTCGATAGTAGGCTTCGCTGTGATAGTCCGCTACAAATCTTCCTTATGCTTCCAGGGTCTAGCGTTTTCATTTCTAGAATCAGGGTCGTTTCTGCAGTTCCATGTTCTTTTACGGTGTCTAGTGTTTCTTCTAGGGTTGGAATTCGCTCTCCTTTGAATTCAGAGCTCCACCAACTACCTGCATCAAGATCTTTCAATTCAGATAGTGTCATTTTGGCGACCTCTCCTGAACCGTTAGTTGTCCGGTCCACAGTGTCATCATGCATTACCACTATGTGTTCGTCGGCGGTCCCTCGAGCATCGATTTCTATTGCCATTCCCTTTTTCAGAGCGGCGTCGAAAGCGGCGATGGTATTTTCCGGGTATATCTCATCCATACCACGGTGGGCGATGATGATTGAGTTGTTCACGGGGATTAGATCTTTTTTTTCGTTTTTTTTGCGAATTTCGGGACTTTTGAGTACAAATTTAATCCAATCCAGCTAGCATTTGCTTAGCCTCGGCAATCGCTTCACTCACGCGATTGGGTGCGGTGCCACCAGGAATATTACGGGCTGCAACTGCGGATTCAAGGGTAATTTCCATTACATCTGCGTCAAACAAATCAGAAACTTCTTGGAAGTCACTTATCGTCAGATTACTGAATCCAATTCCACGGGCCACACACTTTTTCGAAAGATCCGAAACAGCCATGTAGGCGTCACGGAATGGAACGTCTTTGGCTACTAAATAATCAGCGATATCGGTCGCAAGCATGAGACTTTGTTCGGCTGCCTGTTTCATGCGACCTGTATCTACGGTTATAGAGTTGATCATTCCTGTTGCTGATTCTAAAGACTCGATTACGGTATCAGCGGTATCGAATAGACCTTCTTTATCTTCTTGGAGGTCACGATTGTAGGCAAGTGGAAGGCCTTTGATTGTGGTTAACAAAGCCATTAGCGCTCCGTAAACCCTACCCGTCTTTCCTCTGATCAGTTCTGCGAAATCGGGATTGCGCTTTTGCGGCATGATGCTCGATCCTGACGTATATTCGTCAGATAATTTGACGAATCCGAATTCCTCTGATGACCAAATCACGAGTTCTTCGGCTAGACGGGAAAGATGTGCCATAGCAAGAGATGAGGCTGTGAGGAATTCCACAATGAAGTCACGGTCTGATACAGCATCTATAGAGTTACGAGATATTTCGGTGAAATCGAGTTGCTCAGCCACCCATTTCCTATCAATTGGATATGTGACGCCGGCGATAGCACCCGATCCAAGTGGCATGATGTCCGCCGATTCCGCAGCTTGGGCAAAGCGTGTGGCATCCCGATCGAACATTTCAAAATAAGCTAATAAATGGTGAGCCAATACGATTGGTTGCCCGCGTTGCATGTGGGTGTATCCAGGGACAATAGTATTTACGTGCTGCTCAGCGAGATTCACCAGGGCACTTTGAAGTGCTCCTACAGCGTTAAATGCCCGGCCGCATGCGGCTTCAGTCCATAGGCGAGTATCAGTGGCGACCTGATCGTTACGCGAGCGTCCTGTGTGTAGTTTCCCCGCTGAATCACCTATCAGTTCGTATAGGCGAGATTCGATGTTCATGTGTATATCTTCAATATCGGACTTCCATATGAACTCGTCGTTCTCGATTTCCAATGCGATTTTACTCAGCCCGTCAACGATTTTATTAACGTCATCAGAATGAATAATGCCCTGACGACCTAACATACGTGCGTGAACAATTGAACTGGCTATGTCTTCACGATACAGTCGACTGTCGTAATGAATTGAAACTGTAAAGTTACTGGCTAGCTGGCTACCACGCGCGGCTGCAGCTGGGTTTTTATTTTTGTCGTTTGAACCTGTCATTGAACTTGGTCTTTTAGTTGTCGTTTTAATGCAAGTGAAAATGCATAACGCCCATCATTATCGTTGTTGACGGGAAATTTTTTTCATTAGTGTGAATTATTCGGTGTCACCCATTACCTAATTCACTGTCAAAGGGTGATCGAAATGTTTGTGTTAGATACAAAAATTGTGCCTAGTGGGAAAAGGCACCCTATCGGGCTTCTGAATTTGTCTGTTTTCGAGCTTGTGTTCTAGCTGATAGCGAATATATATCTATAAACCCGGTCGCAGCTTCGTGGTCAAATGAGTCTGTAGTTGAGTAAGTTGCCAGATCAAAGTCGTAAAGTGAGAATGGTGAGCGACGCCCGACAACCGTGCATGAACCCTTGTGAAGGCGCAGGCGAACATCACCGGTTGAGTATTCATGTGCACTGTCCATGAACGCAGCTATGTTTGTACGGAGTTCTGTAAACCAGCGGCCGTCGTAGACCATGTCAGAGTAAATAGTCGACAGACTTGCCTTTACTCTCTGTTGTTCACGTGACATTGTCGAGGTTTCCAGTGCTTTTATAGCAGTATGTAATACAACAGCAGCTGGTGTTTCATAAACTTCACGTGATTTGATCCCAACGAGACGATTCTCGATGTGGTCAATACGACCGACACCGTGATTTCCAGCGGTGCGATTGATGTCTGCAATTAAATCTACGCCAGACTTCAGTGACCCATTTATGGAAATGGGCACTCCCTTTTCGAACCCGATAGAAATTTCTATGGGTTCTTCAGGAGTGTCGGATATTGGCTTGGTCCAGGAGAATGCGTCTTCAGGGGGCTCTACCCAAGTGTCTTCGAGATCTTCGCCTTCTATTGCCTGCCCCCATAGATTACGATCGATGGAGTAGACACGCTGGTCACTCCCTACCTCGCGAAGTTCAAGCCCTGCCTTTTGTGCGTATAGTTTTTCCTCGTCGCGAGTCATGCCCCATTCACGTGCAGGTGCGATTATTTTCAAAGGATCTCCGTGGGCTGCTAAGGTCATTATCCCGGCGTCGAAACGGACCTGATCGTTTCCTTTTCCTGTGCAGCCATGTGCGACAGCGGAAGCCCCGACTTCGCGTGCGGCTTCGACTAGTTTTTTCGCCATTAATGGCCGACCCAACGCGGTAGAAAGGGCGTATACGCCTTCGTACATCGCACCTGCTTTTAGTCCTGGGAATACATATTCGTTAACGAATTCGTCTCTAACATCCCATATGAGAGATTGGATGGCACCAGCTTGTGCGGCGCGTTCTTCTACACCGACGATTTCGGGGCCTGCGCCAAGATCAACGGTGAGAGTTACAACGTCCATGTTGTAGTTTTCTTGGATCCATACTGTTGAGATTGTCGAGTCCATGCCACCACTGTAAGCGAGGACACACTTTTCTCTTGCCATATCTGAGTTTGATTCCTTGTATGTGAGGAGCCTGACGCTTCAATTGCGACGCGATGTATTCAGACTATTCTCTCGCTTGTTGCAAGAGATGTCATCCCCAAGTCTTATCAAGGATGGTGGCTGTTCTGGTGAGAGAAGCTTGGTTTTTAGTCGTTTATGTTTGTGAAAACCTTGTCCAATATGGCCACGGCCTCATCGATTTCGTCTCGTGTTACGTTGAGTGGCGGCATGAAACGAACCATATTGGGTCGTACGGCATTGATCAGTAAACCTTCTGGCAGCGCTGCTGTTACCGTTGCCCCTGCGATTTCTTCAGTCATTTGGATAGCGATTAACAATCCCATCCCTCTCACTTCTTCTATAAAGCTGTGCTTTTCTGCCAATGCCATAAGTTTGCCCTGAAAATAGGCACCGGTTTCAGTTGCTAATGTTGGAATGTCTTCATCTACGATCACTTTGGCTGCTGCAGCTCCAGCAGCGGTAGTAAGAGCGTTACCGCCAAAAGTCGAACCATGATCACCTGGTTCTAAAACCGAGCAAAACTCTTTTGTTGTGAATGCACCAAGCGGCGCACCTGAACCGAGCGCCTTCGCAAGTGTCATTACATCTGGTTCTACACCGGGGAATTGCTGGTATCCAAA
>CAJWJL010000151.1:0-5440 GCA_913042135.1 uncultured Chloroflexota bacterium
TGGTGGAGACGGGGGAGAGTCGAACTCCCCGTCCAGAAAGGTTTCCGTTTTGACTTCTACGAGTGTAGCCGTCGGTATTTATCTCATCGCCACGCCCACCCCATCGGCCTAGCAAGTGTGGCGACCAGTTAGTGGAGTCTTAGATGTTCGTCACTAACGACCCGAACAACGCAACCTAGCATTTCATCTCTCGATCCCAACCCGCTAGGTCGGGGTTGGGTCGAAAGTCGCAGCCCTTAGGCCGCGAGAGCGAATTCTCGTTCGCCGTTTATGTTTTTGCCGCTTTTTACGTGGTGCACGGCGCCACGACCCGCGATCTAGCGGTGATCTTCCTGTCGAAACCACGCGTCCCCAAATTACCAGTCCAATTCTATAACTGATTCATGGCTGAGGACTAAATTCTGGATTTCATGGCCCGATCAATCTCTCGTTTAGCATCGCGTTCCTTGATGGTATTACGACGGTCAACTTGTCGCTTACCTTTAGCGAGTCCGATCAAAAGCTTTGCCACTCGGTTTTTGATGTATACCTTTAATGGGACTATGGTTTGCCCGTCTCTATGAACTTGATCATCGAGGTAATTGAGTTGTTTCTTGCTGAGCAACAATTTACGGGATCGAGTCGGATCATGTTGGCCTTGTTCTCCGGCTGGTGCGTAAGCTGCTATATTGGCATTTTCCAGCCAAGCTTCTCCGCTCTTAATGTACACGTAGCCTTCAGCGATATTAATTCGTCCAGCACGCGCTGATTTTATTTCAGACCCGAGCAACACCATTCCCGCTTCAAATGTTTCTTTGATGAAGTAGTCATAACGTGCGCGGCGGTTGGTAGCGAGGGCACGTTGTTGTTCAGAATCTGGCATTTCTCAATCTTAACTAACTAGGCACCCTGAAATCTGTGTCAGATGATACTTGTTTCAGTGATGCTGGTTAAAGTCATGGTATTTCAGTATGCAAATTCTACTTGCAGACGTTAATTTACTAATTGGAAATCTAGCTGCTTGATAGCTGCCTCGATCTGAGGGTCACCACCTTCATTTGTTTGCGGGTTTGCCCCTAAGGCCTCCTCATCAAATTCGACTATAACGTCTGGTTCGACACCGACGTCCTCGATCAATCTGCCATTAGGAGTGAACCATCGTCCGATTGTCAGATAGACACCACCGCCATTGGAAAGACCTCTGAGCAAGTTCACACTGCCTTTACCAAATGTATTGGTGCCAATAACGACTGAACGTGCTTGATCTTGTAGGGCACCTGCCAGAACTTCGGATCCACTGGCGGAAAAATTATCTACGAGCGTCACCATCGGTATTTTCGGGAATTTTCCTCCTTTTTTAACTTTCCATTCGTCTTTCTTGCCCCTGGAGTCAACTTCGTAGGTAACTAATCCATCCGTAAGGAACTCCGAAGCAACGTCAACGGTCGCAGAGAGAAGTCCACCTGGGTTGCCGCGGAGATCTAGAATGATTCCTTCACTCCCGTTATCGATCAATTTCTGTACACCTTGTCTGAGTTCTCTTGATGTTTGTGCGGTGAACTGAGATATTCGTATTCGGCCGTAATTAGTGTCTGGAACGTCAATCACCATCACACTTGGATCATCGATGGTGTCTCTAATAATTGTTATGTCAACTGGATCGAGGCTTCCAACATGTTCTACTGTAAGCGTAACTGGCGTACCTTTTTCACCACGGATTTTATTTACTGCTTCGAGCACGCTCCAGCCTAGAGCATCCACGCCGTCAACGGCTAGGATCCTGTCGCCGGCGCGAATGCCGGCTCGCTCTGCTGGAGTATTTGGTAACGGCCTTGTAATGATGACGCCTCTGCGATCTGGAGAGGCTTCAACCTGGGCTCCGATACCTCCGAAATTTCCCTGAAATCCTTGTTGGTCGATTTTAAATGTTGAGGGAGAAATATAGGATGTGTATCGATCGTCTAGGGCCTCGAGCATTCCGACGACAGCAGCTTCAGCCAGTAGGTCCGGATCGATTTTCTCGGGTAATACATATTCTCTGCTAAGAATCGAATAGGCTTCCCAGACAATTTGCAGGCCGTCAGGGACCGCTGCAGGCTCATCAGCTATGGGTTGGGCCGTTGGAGTGGCCTGTGTGCCGTCTGAAAGGATCAGTGGTTTACCATCGGTTAAATCAGGATTGCCGTCATCAGGGTTGGTGCATGCCAAGGTAAACATGCAAAGTGCGGCTACCAGGATCATCAGCAAGTTAGCGAACCGTACTCTGTTTGGATTTTTCATTTTTTGATTAGAGTGGATTTTGGATTACAGATCACGCGTTGAGTGCGATATCACGTTGATATCTATTGGTTGAGGATACGCTCGAAGAAGCTGCTCTGATGCAACAATAGATACGAAAATGTTTATATACGGATCTAAGGCTTGTCGGGAAGTCCGTTAAGAAAAACTAGTTCTGAATTGACATAACAAGGATAGTGCGACGTTAAGTCATACGAATATGATGTGCCCTATCGCGTTCGCATGGCGTGGTTTAGGCGTTATTAGCAATCAATTTGGTGGATGCCGTGGCATTTGGGATGTTCAACTCTGATTCGACAGCGTTACGTAGATCTTTTATGCCCCAGCCTTTCGTGGCGGATGTCGTGACGACACGATTAAACTGTCCGGTCTCTATGTGCTCAATAACATCGAGACCTAGGGGTTGGTACTCAGTTTCAACCATCAGATCTAATTTGTTCAGGACGAGAATTTTCGGTGTGTCCCCTATCCCCATTTCAGATAATTGCTTAGAAACTACCATGGCTTGTTCAGCTGCGTACGGACTTGACACGTCCGTTACTTGAATTAGCAGATCAGCTTCAAGAGCTTCCTCGAGTGTCGCTCGGAAAGCTGCGATAAGAATCGGGGGCAATTTGTGCACAAATCCTACTGTGTCACTGATTGTTGTCTCAATTCCAGATGGCATGTACATCCGACGGGTTGTTGTGTCGAGGGTTGAAAACAACTGATTTCGTTGGATCACTCCGGACGATGTGATCTTGTTGAACAGAGCGGATTTTCCTGCGTTGGTGTAGCCGACAAGTGAAATGATTTTGGATGTTCCGCTGGTTCGCAGTTGTCGTTGCTGATCTCGTTGTGATCGAATTTGAGAGAGTTCTGTTTTTACGCGTGATAATTTACGTCTAACCAACCTACGGTCGGTTTCAATCTGTGTTTCACCTGGCCCCCTAGTGCCGACACCGCCACCAAGTCGTTCAAGATGGGACCATTGTCCTGCCAGTCTTGGTAGTAGATATTCTGTTTGTGCTAATTCGATTTGCAGGCGGCCTTCACGTGATCTAGCTCGCTGAGCAAAAACGTCAAGAATTAAGGCTGTCCGATCGATCACTTTTGCAGACAACTTTTCTTCGAGGATACGTTGCTGGTTTGGTGATAATTCGTCGTCAAAGATGACGGTATCTATATCTTCTTGTTTTACAGCGTGTTTAAGTTCTTCTATTTTCCCTTTGCCAAGGTAAGTGGGCGAAGGTTTGTTCATTGACTGTGTGAATCGTATGACTGGGTTTGCGCCAGCAGCACGAGCTAGCTCTGATAACTCCGCTAGTGAATCTTCCAGTTGCCATATTTCCTCAGAAGTGCGTATGTTCACCCCTACCAAAATCGCCCGCTCTCGGTATGGCCCTGTCGAATATGTACGTTTTTTTGGCATATAGGACTTTTCAGTATCGCTACAATCTCACTGGATGATTACTACCCTGCACCTCGGATCTGTGAAAGTCTACGGAGTCCTTCGTCTATTTGATCATCAGATATAGTGAGCGAAAGTCGAATATATCCTTCTCCACCTGGTCCGTACCCGTTGCCAGGGGTCACCACCACATTTGCTTCATCCAATAATTTTTGGGCAAATTCGGCGGACGTATATCCGTCTGGTATCGGAGTCCATATATACAGAGCGCCTTTTGGTGCTACAGCTGGAACCCCGATTCTATTAAGTACGGATACAACCTTGTCGCGACGTTTTCTATACACCTCATTATTCACTTCGAGCCATTTTTCTGGTAAATCCAGTGCGGCAATGCCCATTTCTTGGTTAGCCTGCGAGAGACCGGAATCGATATTTGATTTGACTCTCATAAGGGCGTTCACCATATCTGGGTTGCCCGTGGCCATACCAACGCGCCATCCGGTCATGTTGGCTGTTTTAGAGAGGGAATGAAACTCCATCGCAACGTCCATTGCGCCTTCAACTTGCAAAATGCTGGGGGCAATGTATCCGTCGTAGGTGACTTCGGTGTAGGCGGCATCGTGAAGTAGAGCTATATCGAACTCCTTGCAGTAATGTACAGCTTCTTCAAAGAAGCTCATTGGCGCGATTGCCCCTGTGGGATTGTTGGGATAGTTGATCCACAGTGTTTTCGCTTTTTTTGCTATTTCTGTTGGTATTGACGTGAAATCAACTAGGTATTTGTTTTGTTCGCTCAAAGTGGTGAAGTGCGTCTTGCCGCCAGCAAACATCGTTCCGATTTCATAAACAGGATAGGCTGGATCCGGGCTGATCGAAATATCGCCTGGATCGATGAAACATAGAGCGGTATGTGCTATTCCCTCTTTAGCTCCTATTAGGTTTATTACTTCCGTTTCGGGGTTCACATTTACTCCGAATCGGTCTTTGTAGAATTTCGCAACCCGCGTTCTGAATTCGGGGAGGCCTTCGCTTTCCGGGTATCTATGGTTTTCTGGTTTCTTTGATCCCTCGATCAGCGCGTTGAGCACAGGTGCGGGAGTTTGCATATCTGGATCGCCAATACCGAATGAAATTACATCAATGCCCTGTGCTTTTTTAGCAGCTATCGCGCGAGAAATATTCACGAATAGATAAGGGGGGAGATTTTCAACACGTTCAGCAAATTTCATTAAATTAGTTTCCGTATGTTTCTGGGTAGTTGTATTGTTTTGTGGCCAATTTCACCAATCGTAAACCGGAGGCCGGTCCAAGTGTGAGCGGTTGATTGTATCGCTCCTTGCGGCGCAACTAAATTAATCGGGCCATACTCCTGTGAACACTTCAACCGCTGGACCTTCTAAATACGCCTGACCGGTTTCATCCCATGAGATTTTAAGAATCCCGCCATCAACGATCACATCAACTGTGTTATTCACCAAACCATGGGCTCGGGCTGCTGATGCGGCAGCGGTAGAACCAGTACCCGAAGACATTGTTTCGCCGGCGCCACGCTCGAATATTCTGGCTCTAATCTGCGACCGAGTAATTACGTTAACGATCTCAAAATTGACCCTGTTTGGAAATAGCGGATGATGTTCTACGTGAGGACCAATGTCGGTTAGCGGAAAATCCTCTACAGGATCTTCGGTTATGAAAACTGCATGTGGGTTTCCTACTGCCAGGCATGTGATTTTCATATCGCGACCTCCAGCGCTAATTGGAAAATCTTTTATG
>CAJWJL010000152.1:0-5422 GCA_913042135.1 uncultured Chloroflexota bacterium
GAAATACAAAAAGGCATGACGTTTGGAACATTTAACGACGACATCATTACGGTAGGTCATGATCCATTAATTGTTCTAACTGAGCTAATCCAAACCCAATCTAATCAAGCCGAGATCATCACGGTATATACAGGAGAGATGGTGAACTCAGAACAACTCAAAGAAACTACCAAGATACTAGACAATAAATTCGACACGATTGATATTGAGGTGGTTTACGGAGGACAGCCGCACTACGACTATCTCATTGCGGTAGAGTAACCTAACCATAAACGTCAGTTGAATCGCTGTACTCTTCCATGCGAACAATGACTGGCAAAGTTTCCGGAGAACGTTAATGAGCATCGCAGTTGTCACCGATAGTACGTCCGATCTACCACCAGACCTCGCAAAAAAGCACAACATCAGCGTCGTTCCTCTTAATGTCCATATCGAGGATAAAACGTTTCTTGACGGCATAACTATCTCAGCTGATGAGATGTACGAACAACTGCCTGATTCCAAAGTAACTCCCACTACGTCTGCCCCATCGGCCGGAACTTTTATGGAGCTTTACAAAAAGCTCGCTGAAACACACGACGAAATAATTTCAATACATTTATCTTCGAAATTGAGTCTTACACATAATTCTGCAGTGAATGCTGTGTCAGAAATGGGCTCAACTAGCACCCGAATTGAAATAGTCGACACTCAACTAGCTTCAATGAGCCTTGGCTGGGTTTCAATACAGGTCGCAAATGCAGTAGCTGCAGGTTCTACATTAGATGAGGCAGTGGAATTAGCAAAAGATCTCAGTAAACGTGGAGTATTTCTAGGAATGGTCGATACGCTCGAATACCTCGTGAGAGGTGGACGTATAGGTAAAGCCCAAGGATTCGTTGGATCGATATTACGCGTCAAGCCGATTTTGACCATACATGAGGGTGAGGCTCATCCATTAGAGCGAGCCCGTAGTCGCACCAAAGGAATTGCAAGACTCAAATCACTTGTTCAAGAACACGCCCCTCTTGAAAAACTAGCAGTCCTGTATACAACCGATCTATCAGATGCTCAAGCAATTGCTCGAGAAGTATCGAAGTTCGACCCAGACGGAGACACGATAGTAGCGCAACTCGGCCCAGTGGTTGGCAACTATGTCGGTCCTGGAACACTTGGTCTCGCAATGATCAAGGCTAAGCCCAGCTGATGCAGGGCAGTGGAAGTTATTCAAGACAGACATCGTCGGATCACGCGACAAAATCTCTCAAAAACGTTCTAAATTTAGAACGAAAACTTGAATTTACTGATCGTGCGGTGATGGGTGGACTTGATCGCTTCATCAGCCATATAGCTACACAGCTAGGATGGATTCGCGATGTTGAGCCTTTGAAAGGTACCAACTACGCAGCTCTCTCGCCGGGACAAAGACACCGATGGGCCTCTGCGATTTTAGGTCAGCTTGGCAGTACGAATTCGGCCCAACGCATAAGCAAAAAGCCTAAATCAAAAACTACATCAAATCCTCGACGCCAACCCTCTAAAACTAGAGCGAAGTACGACCTTAATACTCCGCTATCTAATCTGATTTTCATCCATAAAGCTACGCGTTCAAAATTAACTCGCTTAGGAGTCAGAAATCTTCGAGATCTATTGCGACTATTTCCAAATCGACACGTCGACTATTCAAAAGTGACAAAAATTCAAGATGCAATTCACGGTGAGATGACCACCGTAGTTGGACGAGTTATTCGATCTGAGGTCGCAAAAATCGGGCCAGCTCCAGGTGCTGCAAAAATCACAATAAACGATGGTACCGAGCTTCTTGAGGCCACGTTTTTCAGGCAAGCGTATCTTACGCACAAAATCAAACAGGGTAGTTTGATCACACTCAGCGGAGAGATCGGATCATTCAACAACCGTTTGCAAATGCAAAATCCGGAACATGAACAACTTGATGACGAGAATTCACACGATTCTCAGAAGAACAACTTACAGCTAACACATGCCGGCATACTACTGCCTGTTTACCCTTCAACCGACGGGCTTGCCCAGCGATCTCTTCGCTCTGCGACGCGAAAATCTTTAGACGTCGGGTTACCAATACTTGATGAGTTTCTAACCCAAGACATTAAAAACCGCCATTCTTTGGCAGATTTAAGCGAAGCATATGAGTCAATCCACTACCCAAAATCAATAAACGATCAACTTCAAGCGCGTAGACGATTGGCTTTCGATGAGCTTTTTATGTATCAGTTGGCAGCACTGAAAAAGAGGTGGGAATGGAAAGACCGTCAAAGTGGAATACTGATAGACCGTGATAAAGGACAAAGAGTTGTCGCCTCATTCTTAAATTCCCTTGAATTTCATCTGACAATTGATCAGAAAGAGTCTTTGAATGCCCTATTAAAAGACATGGCATCCGGTGCCCCAATGGGACGATTATTGCAAGGTGAGGTCGGAAGCGGTAAAACGGTTGTAGCTTTGTGCGCTCTTCTAGCCGTAAGCTCAGCCGGCTACCAAGGTGCCTTTATGGCACCAACGGAAGTGCTTGCTGAGCAGCATTTCCTTAGTATCGCAAATCAACTCAACGCGGAATCAGTATCTAACGAGCCCAAAGATACCGTACGACAAGCGATCCTGCCATCAAGCACTAATCACCGCATCAACATCGTATTACTCACGGGTAGTCTACAAGCATCAGTCAAATCACGAATTCAGCAGATGATTGGCGATGGTGAGGCTGATCTCATCATCGGAACCCATGCCCTACTACAGGACCAAGTGATGATTCCGCGACTGGGTCTCGCTGTAGTGGATGAACAGCACAGATTTGGCGTTGAACAACGAGGGGCATTAACTCACCAGACACCACGTCCACACCTGCTAGGCATGTCTGCTACACCTATACCTCGAACGTTATCTCTAACAATCTACGGTGACCTAGACATTACAACGTTAAAAATTCTTCCTGAAGGGCGCCAACCTATCACAACCAGCCTAGCAACGAACGAGGTCGCAAAAAATCATGCCTACGAATTAGTACGCCAACAGATAGCTCATGGCAAACAGGCTTTTGTCGTCTGTCCATTAATCGAACCATCTGATTCAATCGAATCCGCTTCAGCGTTAGAGGAACTAAAAACCCTTCAACAGGGTGAATTCAAGAATCTACGCGTTGGACTATTGCATGGACGTATGAAGCTTGCCGAGAAGCAAGATGTGATGGAACGTGTCAGGAACAAGCAAATCGACGTTCTGGTAGCGACGCCGGTTATTGAAGTCGGTATGGATATCCCCAATGCAACAGTGATGATCATAATGAGTGCTAATCGATTCGGCCTCGCCCAACTTCACCAATTGAGAGGAAGAGTCGGAAGAGGTGAAGATGAAAGTTACTGCATTTTGATGGCAAATTCCAAAGATGATCTAGCAAACGAGCGGATTGAGGCAATGGTTAAGTACTCCGACGGTTTCGTATTGGCGGAAGAGGACTTAAGGATCCGTGGCCCTGGGGATTTCATGGGAACACGTCAAAGTGGTTGGGACGAACTAAAAATTGCAACGATCGATGATGTTGATTTACTACGAGTCGCTCGTAAAGAAGCCACTAATCTAATGGCAGACAAAACCCTAGATACCCTTAATGCAAATCCCAAGCTTTTATCTGAATTGACAAGGATAACTTCCGAACACGTCACAGAGTTTTCCTAGAACATAATCTTTCGAATTGAGGACAGGCAATGAGTCCATCAAAAATATTAGTTACCGGAATGAGCGGCCTCATAGGGGGGCTTGCAGGTCGTCAACTTGCAAAGACCTACCAAGTCAGCGCATTAGGACGCACTAAAGTCGAAGGATTTCCAACAACTGTTACAGATATTGGAGACGGGATTGACAATATTCTTCCTGCACTTCAAGGCGTGGATACTGTAGTTCACATGGCAGCTTCGCGCGGGAATGTCTCTCCAGAGATACACATCAAAGCAAATATAACCGGTGTCTATAATCTATTTGAAGCTTCTAGACTGGCAGGAGTAAAGCGAATTATTGCCGCAAGCAGTGGAGCTGTAGTTGCCGGTTTTGAGCAAATAGAACCCTACAAATCAATAATTCATGACCCAGATTTCAAAATACCATCCCCACGACCTCTGATCACAACTGAGGATCCAGTCCGACCAGTTGGATTCTATACCGTTTCGAAAATGTTCACCGAGAACTTAGCATGGATGTATTCAGAACAGTATGGAATGTCGATAATCTGTGTTCGTATCGGTAAAGTAGAGGTGAATGACATTCCCTTAAATACGCGGAATGCTGCGGTATGGTGCAGCCATCGGGATATCATCCAAATGATCGATAAAGCTGTCCATGCACCAAATGATCTGAAATACGCTGTAGTTTTCGCTTGTTCAGACAACCCTACGAGATGGCGCGATATCGAACACGCTAAAGATGTACTGGGATTTGTGCCAGAAGACAGTGCAGTGAATCACGGATTCTAGGAGAACTAGATGAATACAGGACCTAAGGGTCCAGAACAACTAATTGAAACGCACACTCCACAAGGTGTGAGTGAGCGTTTGAAAAAAGGGACGCCTCAAAGCTATCTCAAAGACATGGTATATGGGGGCATTGACGGTACCATTACCACCTTCGCCATTGTATCGGGAGTGGTGGGCGCAGACCTAGCATCAGGAATTGTCGTAATTCTAGGTCTGGCAAACCTGATTGCAGATGGTTTCTCTATGGCTGTAAGCAATTTTTTAGGTACTCGTGCCGAACAACAATTCGTCCAGATGGTGCGAACCGATGAAGAAAAAGAAATCGAGCTAATACCCGAAGGTGAGCGAGAAGAGATAAGACAGATTTACGCCCGCAAGGGATTTGATGGTGAACTATTAGAGCAGGTCGTAGAAGTAATCACCTCAGACAAGAAAGTCTGGGTTGACACAATGCTCCAAGAGGAACACAGCCTATCACTCGAAGGTCCTGATCCTAAAAGATCTGCATGGCTAACGTTTCTGGCATTCCTCATTGCAGGATTCGTTCCCGTAACACCATTCATCATTAACCTATTGATTGACAACGGGATGCCCAACCCATTTCTCTGGAGTGCAATTGCCACAGCGATTACTTTTTTCGCAATTGGTATATTCAAAGCCAAGGTAGTTAGCGCTAAAAAGATACGATCTGGAATAGAAACAGTAGCCATAGGCGGAATGGCTGCAACGATGGCCTATGGAATCGGCTGGCTCCTTCGAGGTGTCGCAGACAACATCTAAACCAAAATGACGCATAAGCTAGGATAAAAAGACTAAATAAATGCCTAAAACTCCCCCTACAAATTTCAAGCCCGCTCCCAATTTAGGTCGAGAACTTAAAGGACTAGTGATCATCAACACTGGGAACGGTAAAGGCAAAAGCACCGCTGGATTCGGAACCA
>CAJWJL010000153.1:0-5413 GCA_913042135.1 uncultured Chloroflexota bacterium
TTCATTTTCCTGATGATCTATAGGGGTTTGAGGTAGTACGCCAGCGGAACCCGACTGGATGATTAGGAGTTTGAATGGATGAGGAGATTATCGCGGTCAAGGACCTGGCCCGCGCCAGGGAGGTTTATGATACAAAGTTGGCCATGCCTATTGATGAACCGACGATCGATATTAACCGGGGAGTGAAATCATCGATCTGTCGCCCGCCATCCGGAGGACTTATCGAGTTGGTCTCGGTTGAGGATCAAAGCAGACCCTTCGCCGAGGCCATCGGAGACTTTCTGAAGGACAAGCGCGAAGGCATGTATGCTGTGGTGCTGCAATCCCGCAACCCGGAAACCGCAGAAATTGCATTGAAAGCGAAAAATCTTGAGGTGACCAGCAGCACTGATTTACCCGGTCTAATGCAGGTTGAACAACAGTTTGGAGTGCGCTTTCTGGTGGAGCAGGGTTAGTCAGAGGTGAACTATTCTAAGGGACCACTCCTGCCCCGGCTCAGGGTCAAGAGTATATTCCTGCCAAAACAAGTAGCAATCTCATTGACCGATATCAATTCACAATTGAATTTTAATTGCTAAGCTTTTGCACCCTCGATTTCCTGGAAAAGTTTTTTGAAAGCGACACATTTTGCGCTGCTTTGCCTTTTAGCAATTTTGGTTCACCCCGATTGCTATGCGCGCGACAGCGGAGCAGAGCAGGATGCGGTTAGTCTAAAGCTGGTCGCTGACCTTTTTCCCGATGCAACCAGGACCTTACCCGTAGAATCACCGATACCACACCTGATCGTATTTGATGGCAAACACATACTGGGCTACAGCTTTTTCACGGATCTAATCACACCGATACCTGCCTATTCAGGTTACCCGATCCGCACACTCGTCAGCATCAAGCCAGATGGGACTATTATTGAAGTCAGGATTATCAGCCATCAGGAGCCGATACTGGTAATCGGCGTAAATGACGAAATACTTACCAACTTTACTTCACAATATGAAGGTATGTCGGTGGTCAACGGTATCCGCCTGGCCGGCAAAAATCGCCCTAACTCTGTCGATGGGATATCGGGCGCCACCATCACAGCTATGGTTTTGAACGGGTCTGCAGTTAAGGCCGCACGGCTCGTATTGGAAGCTCATTCTGACTCACTGGACACTTCTTTGACAGATGTTGATCCACTTTGGCTTACCGCCTGGCAGGGGGAAAAAATAGAGATAGTCCTGCTTATCACAGGATTGACCATCCTGGTGCTGATGCTCCTCTTCCAGGATTGGGTTGTGGTAAACCCACGTTTCTTTAACTACCTGCGCATTACCTTTCTTGTCTACACAGTGTTCTTTATTGGCTTCTACTGCCTGGCTCAATTATCAATTATCAATGCCTTCACCTTCATTAGCATGCTGACAAAAGAGTTCAGCTGGGACATATTCCTGCTCGATCCGGTTGTATTTATTCTCTGGAGTTTTGTCGCCCTAAGTATCCTATTGTGGGGCCGGGGTATTTTTTGCGGGTGGCTATGCCCCTTTGGTGCCATTCAGGAACTCATGAACAAGATCGCTCACAAGCTGAACATCAGACAGTATGAGTTCCCCCTGATGGTTCATGAGAGGTTGCTGGCACTAAAATACGTGATACTCATGGCACTGGTGGGGCTGGCTCTAAATTCCATTCCAACCGTGGCGACCTTCTCCGAGATCGAGCCCTTCAAAACGGCTATCAGCCTGAGATTTCAGCGGGAGTGGTACTTTTCCGCCTATGCAATCGGACTGATACTCATATCAACGTTCAATACCAAATTCTACTGCCGTTATATCTGCCCCCTTGGAGCACTGTTGAGCTTTTCATCACTTTTCAAGATATTCAGCTGGCTGCGGCGCAGACCGGAGTGTGGAACATCATGCCACACCTGCGGAAACAACTGCAGCGTGGGTGCCATCAACAACAAGGGTGAAATTGATGAATCGGAATGCCACTATTGTCTGGAGTGCCAAACGAGCTACTGGGACGAGCACCATTGCCCGGTGATGGTGAGCAAAAGAGAGCGCCGGGAAAGACGCGACAAGAGAAAAGTCCTCATCCCAACCGCAGAATCTGATGACTAACCTTTGATATTTGACGTATGTCAACGCAGCCTTGCGATCAAAGAATTAAATTTTACCACGAAAAATTAAGAGGTACTCCTCAAGGATAATTTTTGTATGAAAACACTACTCAACGCGACTCTAGCTATAACTGGATTGCTGTATACCAGCATCGCATTCTCAGCCACTGACGATGCCGTAGATCATCCAGGCACTGAAGGTGCCGAACTACGCTATAAGGGTGCACCCATTCCGATGGCTGAAGTTGACATGAGGCTATCACCTAATGGGCCTAAAATTACCGATGCCGAATATCAGCAATCCTCACGAATATTCTTTGAGCGTTGTGCCGGTTGCCACGGTGTGCTTAGAAGGGGAGCGACTGGTAAACCGCTAACACCAGACATTACTCAGACACGAGGCACCGAATACCTCAAAGTACTCATCAGCTTTGGCACACCCGCCGGCATGCCGAACTGGGGTACATCTGGTGATATGAGCGCAGAAGAAATCGATACAATGGCACGGTTCCTTCAGCACGAACCACCAATGCCTCCGGAATTTGGCATGAAAGAAATAATGGCATCCTGGAATCAGATTGTTCTACCAGCAGATCGCCCTACCAAAAAACAGCATAAGTATGATACAGACAATTTTTTTGCCGTTACCCTGCGGGACGCAGGGCAGGTCGCAATTATTGACGGCGACAGCAAGAAAATCGTCAGTATGGTCAATACGGGCTATGCGGTTCACATTTCAAGACCATCCAACTCTGGCCGCTATGTATATACCATCGGTCGCGATGCAAAAATCGTATTAATTGACCTCTTCATGAACCCACCCGCTAAAGTGGCGGAGATCAAAATAGGTATGGAAGCCAGATCTGTTGAGACCTCCAAATATCCTGGGTACGAAGACAAGCTGGCGATAGCTGGCGCCTATTGGCCACCACAGTTCGTCCTGATGGAAGGAGATACCCTGGAGCCGAAGAAGATCGTTTCAACCCGCGGAATGACGGTTGACACCCAGGAATATCATCCTGAGCCACGAGTGGCTGCTATTGTCGCGTCTCATGAGCATCCGGAATTTATCGTTAATGTTAAGGAGACAGGAAAAGTTCTGCTGGTGAACTACAAAGATATTGACGCACTTTCCGTTGCGACCCTGGAAGCAGCACGCTACCTCCACGATGGTGGTTGGGATTCGACTCACCGTTACTTCCTGACTGCAGCAAATAAATCAAACAAGGTTGCAGTGATCGATTCCAAAGACAGGAATATGGAGGCGTTGGTCGATGTAACAGAAATCCCGCACCCAGGCCGCGGAGCAAATTTCGTTGATCCGACCTACGGACCTGTCTGGGTTACCAGTGCGCTCGGCAATGCAAACGTCAGTGCCATCGGTACAGACCCAGAAAAGCACCCAAACAGTGCCTGGAAGGTAGTGAGAACACTCAAAGGAATGGGTGGTGGCTCACTTTTTGTCAAGACACACCCGAACTCCACGAACCTGTGGGCAGATGCCACTTTGAATCCTGACAAGGCGGTTTCTCAATCCGTCGCAGTGTACGATATCAACAACCTGGATCAAGGCTTCGAAGTCCTGCCAATTGCACAATGGGCGGGAGTCGCTGATGAGGGTCCGGCTCGGGTCGTTCAACCCGAATACAACAAGCAAGGTGATGAGGTCTGGTTTTCCGTATGGAATGCCGTAGACAAAACATCGGCCCTGGTAGTTGTAGACGATAAAACCCGTAAGTTGAAAAAAGTCATTAAGGACAAGCGCCTGAAGACGCCAACCGGGAAATTCAACATATATAACACCAGAAAAGACGTCTACTGATAGTAGGGGCCAGGGTAGGAATGGGTTTATTCTTACTCTGGCTCCAATTATCTGTTTACTCTTCCGCTGGCTGATCCAGGTACTCACTCAAACCGTAACCCTTGCGTTCACCATCCAGGGTATATTCAGTCATACCTTCTCCAACGTGGGTGCTCGCCCCGCTTCGCCGGTTGCGCAGGGGAATAAAGCTCATCACCCTCCCTTCAAGGCTCCGCGTACGCCCATCTTCCAGTTCCAGCTCTGCTCGCAGGGACTGGTGGTAGTTGGTCCCAGGTTCGTATTCGGTCGTCAGTGCCGTTTTCGTAATCCTGACAAGTTCCTGGCCCTCCTGGAACAGACCACCGCCCTCCCCGTCACCATTGGTGCGAAGAATCAGGCCAAGGTCATCACCAAAATTGCAGGTAACCCACCGATAGGAAGGCGTAGCCTGCCAGTACCGTGGTCCCCAGGAGTGGTCCCGCAGACCATGTCCATCGAATGAAACTGGCGTTTCATTCCCGAACTGCAAGGTGCCGCTAACCCGCATATGTTGCTCCGTGTGGGATCGTGCAAACTCGTTCCCGTCTCCAGCTTCTCCTACATGACCATAAAAGGGCCCCACTGCTTCATGAGTGAGGGCAATCGAAAGTTCATGCTTTGGGTTTTCCTTGAATGCCTTTCCGGGGTCACTCATTGCTCGTGGGTCTTGCATGAATAGAGCAGAACCCTTGTAGCTGGTACGAACAGTTTCCGCAGGCTTAATGATGTCTATTTTCAGCCCGCCGGCATCCCATCCATCGTTATGGAAGATAGCCGGTTTGGCGTAGTTGAACCACGCCGATCCATCTGGATTCCAGACGATCACCGTCATTTCCGCGTAACCCTCATTTGCACGGTTACCTATGCGAACAAACCCACCCTGGCTTTTCTCCTTGTCAAAGAAATTGAAGTAGACAGATTCGTTGAAATTCTCTTCAGGTCCTAACTCGTGAGTATAGTCATCATTTGCACTCAGATTTCCGTGGATTTTGATCATGCTCTTGACTCCAAAGTTCTATTTGATTTACCCATTATGCCCCAACTAATCGACGGGGCCCCAACCACTCATACAAAGATGCAAATACCGCATTCCCCTACAGGGATATTCGCTGCCTAAAGACTTCATAATCAATTGGCGTCTTATTTTCGTATTCGATACGTTCTCGCCTGGACTCGGCCAACAGGTGATACCTTACCTCCGCCTCAATCTGCACCCCACCGGCCTCGCTGCCAACCTTTAATTCGTATTCTCGTGGCTCACCACGTGGTAAACGCGTATCCCTCAAGTCTACAATCAGTGGTCTCCACATGACAGTACG
Organism: uncultured Chloroflexota bacterium; assembly: GCA_913042135.1. Taxonomy (GTDB): domain Bacteria; phylum Chloroflexota; class Dehalococcoidia; order Lucifugimonadales; family Lucifugimonadaceae; genus Lucifugimonas. The sequence continues at coordinate 5,258 of CAJWJL010000153.1, forward strand.
CTCCAGTGTATGCACCTTCGCACTAAGGGTCCCTCCCCCCTCATCAAGCAGGCGAATTGATACCGTAAGATGCCGGTCCGGCGTTCCCGTAGGAACATAGTGGGCGGCACCGGTATTAGTAATGGTCAAACCAAACACCCGCCCACCAGGTCCCTG
>CAJWJL010000154.1:0-5412 GCA_913042135.1 uncultured Chloroflexota bacterium
CGTGGTCCTTACGTTCGGGCTTGAGCCGAATACAGGAACCATCATTAAGCCAAAGTCGGCCTCTCTTTGCCTGTTTCATTGGCACTTTGAGCTGAATATCGGGATACGAGGCTCACATCGATCACACCCGCTTCTCTTAAGTGTGAATTCACGATCCTGAACCGTGTCCTGACCCTAGCAATCAAGGATTAGGGCATCGCCCTACCCCAGAACCGAGTACAAATGATCTCCTTGCCCAAGCCGGATAAGGCCAGGACCAGACGTTTAGAGGCAGGAGAAGAGCAGAAACTGGTATTTGGTTGGAATGCGGAAGTCGGCAGATGGAGGCTCGCCAGGTTACCACAGAGTTCGTTAAAAACTAGACACTGAGAACAGCCAAACCGTTTCTAAAGAAACGTAAACAACTAGCTTTAATCGACCGGCCATCCTGGCCGGTTCGCGATCTTTGTTACGCTACCCTTTGTTAAGTCTACTCAACACCCTTTGTATTTCTTACGAATACATTCACGGGCGAGGTCCTGTGCGGCAGAGATTTCGGCAGGGCTCATTCTTTTGGCGACCAAGTCTCGCAACTCACCCGCGCGCTCACTTCTATTGGAAGCAACAACGTTAAACCACATATGGGCATAGACATAGTCCTTGATGACACCTTCTTTTCCATTTGCGTACATCATACCCAGAGTCCACTGGGCATTGGCATCTCCCTGTTCGGCAGCAAGGGTAAACCAACCCGCTGCTCTTTTATAGTCCTGTGAGACACCAAATCCTTGGCGGTACATCTGACCCAGGTTGAACTGGGCTTCGGCATGGCCCTGTTCAGCAGCAAGGGTGTACCAACCCGCTGCTCTTTTATCGTCTTGTACTACACCAAATCCGTTGTTGTACATAATACCCAGATTGAACTGGGCACCGGCATGCCCCATTTCCGCTAGAGGTTTCATTTCACGCAGAGCGGTTTCGAAATCCCCACTGTTGGCAGCAGCCAGACCCTTTTCGTAGTCAGCACCCCAACTTGTTCCAACGCCTCCCAAAAGAATGGCAAGGGTCAGACAGATGGTGAGGGTTATGTTTTTCATCTATCTAGACCCTAGCAATAAGCTCTACTCAACGCCCTTTGTATTCCTTACGAATACATTCACGAGCAAGGTCCTGTGCCTTTTCGATTTGGGTAGGGGTCATTGTTGTTTCAACGATGCCTCTGTTTATAGATACGGGAATTGCTCCAGATGATTCGACAATATACCTGACAAGCCGGAGACTACAAGCGGCCAGTAGGTCTTGAACTACCAGCCTCTTTTGGTCAGACACTAACCGAATTAGGAATTCGTACGTCTTAATCGGGACATAGGACGTAGATTTTCTTGTTGAGAACTAGTTCCACTCCCAGATTTCCCACGTTGCGTTTCCACTCGCATCGACATCCCAATCGTAGACAAGCGCTTTTCCGTTAAGGCTGGACAGTGACGGTGCAGTTGATTGAACATAGGTTACACCTCTGAATGTGGATCCACCGTCCGCCGTGAAGGCCCCAGCTCCTGTTGCTCTAAATGTGCCAATACCATCCTGCGCCATAATGACACCGGCATTAGGGCACTCTCCATAAAGACTACCATCCGCCAATACATTGGCTTGATATGTTGCCATCATTTGGACATCACCGTCTCCTAGCTTTCCACTGCCTTGAGCTGACACCTCAAAAACAGGTCTGGAGTCCACAGCCGGCAGAGTCTTTACGACTGCAACTGCTTGCAAAGATCCAACTTTATCACCCAACATAATTCTTTCTCCTTTAGGTAGTAGTGTGTAAACTGATATCTCGTAATGATCGACGACGAGATATCGGTTCACATATTAACAATATGGCCCACCAAAGAGAGCTATCACATAAACACTACAACTGAAAACATCACTCGTACAACCATAATGAAGATCCCTGCGAATTCCGTTCAGCCTAGTACTGCTTTCCATCATGACCTGATGGATGCCAAGACCAAGACACAAGTCATAGACGTGCTGTGCAGGCGGGGATCGAGCCAGAGATAGTTCAGCGATATGCCTGAAGGGCTTTTCAAAAAACTGGAGAACTTCAGATCCCCTTTCTCATGTGTAGTTTCGCCAGGTTCAGAAACTCCTCTTACCGCGTAGCTCAAGGGAGGAGCACTGCCTTCACACGTCAGGGGTCGCAAGTTCAAATCTTGCCGCGCCCACCATTTTCTTTGCGTAATCTCAACGACATAACGCGGCACGAGCTGCGCCGCTGTCGTTGAGTTTCCTCGGCTGTCACAAATCGGTCACAGCGAGAACAATGCAATGGCCACAATCCGCAATGTGTGGAAACGCCACGATTGCGGCTCAAAAAGCAGGTTACAACAACCATTCAGCCGCTCAGATCAGGTGTCGACTGAAAAACCAATTCAAAGATGAGATCGACAAAATACACCGATCCATCATCACCGATGCAGTCCCTAACGTACTCAATCAGATCATTCACCTGGCAACGGCTGCAACCAGAGAACCGGTTCGTCTACAGGCTTGTCGTGATCTTCTGGATCGGGCCGGCTTTAAACCGACCGAGAAGATTTAACAAACCCACATCGAGGACGACCGACCACTCGAAGAGCTGAGAACGGAGCTGGCGGAGTTGATGGGTGAGGCCGAAAAGCCAGAAGTCGAGCACATCCCGAAGAACCTCAACTGATACGCCAAGAAGAAGGTGTCAGCTATTGGGGCACCTTTCCACTCTTTCCCCTGCCTGTAATTCCCACTAGAATGAACTAGGACAAAGGATGGCAATGATTAAAAAGAAATGGTTTTGGATTCCGGAGTTGATGGTGGTACTGGGGATCATTGGGATCCTAGAAGGCGCAAACGCTCTTTATCCGATAACAGGACCAATATACCAATATCTGCATATGACATTTGACCCGCCTACGGCGTGGGTACCAGGCACGAAGGGGAAGGACGCTTGTTGGAATTACGTCTATGCAGATAGGGTAGGAGACGGAAACGGTTGGGTTGAGGGCGAGAATGAGGACTCTAGACGACAAATTCCCGGTAGGCAGGACTTAATCAGGGAGTTGGCCGACGCAGGAATTGTCAATGCTTACAGCCCCAATTACTCCCACAAAACAATAAGGGAGGCGGTCGACGCAGGAATTGTCAATGGTGTTGGCAGACCAGAATACCGTAATAGCGAAGGAAGCGGGTGGGCGACGGAGATTTTATTGTCGATAATTTGCTACACAGAGGGCCACGATCCGCGCACTGGTGAGTCCCGTTGATGCTCTCCCGACAGGGTTACGGGTGGACCAATTTAGTGGGGGAGGATCAACTACCGATCACTACCTGGCTCGGTATCGATGCTCTCAGGATGACTGGTGGACTTTATGATTTCTCGAGCGACCCGTTCTCCTGATAAATATGCGCCATGGACAGTTGCAGGGTAGCTCGCGGTGGTGGCGTCTCCCGCAAAGAAAATCCGACTATCAATTGGTTTGGCCAGGACCCTGTAGTCTGAAAGACTTCCACCAGGTGGAACATGTGGATAAGATCCTTTTGCGAATACATCCGAGTGCCAAGCCGTCAGGACAGAGGCCGAAGGAGCTGGAACGGAACTACCAAACATACCTCTAAGATCCGTAACAGCTTCTTCTACAACTTCCTCCTTCGATTTCTCTTCCCAGCTCCGAGCATGCCGACCGCGTGCCAACCCTACAATCACCGATTCGCCGTTGTATGGATTTAACGGGAAGTACTCAACCATTTCTTTGGTCGTGTTTTCTAGCAAGCCAAGAATATAAGCCTCTTTGGGCCAGAATCTTTTGGGAAATCGTAAGGCGACCTTATTCATAGTGCCCATCGCTAACCGATTAATTGATCGAATTTTTTTGTCCGGCAACTCAGGTTCAAAAACAATTCCACCACCCTGAAGCACTCCTAACGGTACAGTTATCACGACCCTATCGCCTTTAAAAAGATCTTTATTGGTCGTTATAGAGACACCCTTGGCATTCAGGGAAATTCTTTGAACTACGTGCTGATATTCGATAGAAATACCTTTGCTTATACCTTTTATGATCTGAGAGTAGCCGGGCTTAACTATTACGTCATCACCAGAAAATGCTGAGTCCTCATCCCAATATCTGTGCGACAAATCCTCAAAATCTACCGCATATTCTGTCTCGATATAGGACGTCAGGTACCATTGAAGGCCGCGACGAACTACACCTTTTGTACCAGTATGCTTGACTATCCTATTTATGGATTCTGCGATTGAGCGATCTTCGCCAACTATTTCTTGAGCGTCGTAAAGTTGTTCTAATACATATTCAAATTTTCGGTCGATCTTCTCGTATACATGATCCGCTAACTCGCCTTCGTCAAAATCGTACAACCAAAGAGCATCCCAATCTGTTTTTTTGGTTGCGATATTCAACCTTCTCGCCAACTTCGTCAAAGGATTACTTTGGCTATTCCCATGGATCCAGGCAGCGCCAAGGTCAAGAGGAACCCCGAGAGAATGATCCGTCAGAATCCGCCCACCTGATCGGGAACGACCTTCCAACACTATCACCCGAAACCCTGACTCCTGCAATCGAGCAGCAGCAGTCAGGCCTGCGACTCCGGCACCTACAACAAATACGGTCTCTGCGGGCTCCTTAGCTTCCTTTTTTTTTGACCCCGCGTGCACAACATTTGACCCCGTGAATAGTTGAGTTGCAAAAAGCAGTCCAGCTCTTATTAATTCACGTCTACTGATTGTGTTCATTCGGTACTCTTTGTTTTATTTAGAAGAATGCGATCACTCAAGTTTGTTTTCCCAACCTCCAGAATTGGCGCACGAATAAGACAGTCAGGCTCTTTCGGTTGAATACGATGATTGGCAGTGAATTGGTTTATGTTAGGTCTTACTATGTCAAAGGACATCATGTTTGGGAAGTGACGGAACTCAGTGTACTGAAACACGCTGATCTGAGGCTCCTTCAGTCTATGTGCGTGAAGTTGGAGCCAATCATTTAAAGGGTACTTGGACTGGTAGTTGATAGGGCTCTGCCTTCACACGGCAGGGGTCGCTGGTTCAGATCTGGCCGCGCCCACCATTTCCCTCAGTGTTATAGCCTTTTCCTGAGGCACATCTTTCAATGTTGTTTTAATCAAAAATCATTCCCCACGCTGTTCGTATCATCAGGCTGATTTTCCGCCATGACCATCCTTCATTGATGGTTGATTCTCCAGCCAGATAGGTCCCTACGATTTCAATGCTTTTCCACTCTTCTGGCGGGATTTTCTTGAGGTTTCCAGAGAGAACTGTGAAATCAGCGAGTTTGCCCACCTCCAGGCTGCCTCTGGTGTCTTCCTCAAATATTTGCCAGGCGGCATTAATCGTAACCGCTTTAATCGCATCATCCACGG
>CAJWJL010000155.1:0-5403 GCA_913042135.1 uncultured Chloroflexota bacterium
GTTGTCAACGACTGTGTTGGAGCTAAAAATATGGTTGTACGAACATCGGACATAACACTGCGGCATCGTCCTAATTTTGGCGACGAGGTTTATAGGGTGGTTAGGTTCCAAAATTAATAGCTTGCTTGTTGCATCCATTGATCATTTTTAAGGCTAACCACTAACTATGAAAATTTCGATTATCGGTGGTGGTATTGCTGGATGTTCTGCAGCGTACTACCTCTCACGAGATGGCCATGATGTATCTCTATTTGAACGTGATTCTATTGCGTCTCATGCATCAGGTTTCGCACTCGGAGGCATAACCCCATCCTTTGGGGATTCACCAAATGATTCTTACGATGTGTTATCTGACTATTCGATTGGGTTGCATCGAGACTTGGCGAAAGTGTTGAATGGGGGCAAATCGGAGAAGCTGAATTTATTAAAAAAAGCTTCAGTCATATTGGCAACGGAATACTCCGATATGGAACATATGCGGAAAACATATGAATCCTATGCCAAGGATTACGACCATGATATCCGCTGGTTGAGCATGGGTGAGTTAAGCCATGTGGACGCGAGGATTTCACCTGATGTGTTGGGAGGTCTTTACGTTGGTGAAGCTTATGAAACCGATCCCTATAAATTGACACTAAACCTATGGCAAGCTGCTGAGGAGCATGGTGCTAAATTGGTAAACCGAGGTGTAACCGATATTGTTGTAGATGGTGCTCGAGTATCAGGAGTGTTGGCAGGTGGTGAGGAATTCGAGGCAGATGCAATTGTTGTAGCTGCGGGTCCTTGGAGTTCATCACTACTCTTGAATCTTGGAATTAACGCTCCTGTAACTCCATTAAAGGGTCAGATCCTACGCCTTGACGCTCCAGATCCGCCGTTGAAGATCTCTCTTTGGTGGGATACAGATTATGCGACTACTAAACCCGATGGTCTTTTATGGGTTGGGACGACTGAAGAAAAGGTCGGGTTTGATGATCGCACGACATCCGCAGCGCGTGACCGGATTATTCGATCCGCTGTAGAAATTCTTCCATATTTAGATGATGCGGAATTAGTTCAACAGACGGCTTGCCTGAGGCCCATGACACTGGATCGTTTGCCGATTATTGAAGCTGTATCTGAACCTCAAGGTTTGATGATAATTACTGGTGGTGGGCGACATGGAATACTGTTGGGCCCATCAATGGGATTAGCAGCAGCTAATCTTGTAACTGGCTCTGAGTTTTCTGTTGATATAAGGGCTTTCTCGCTGTCAAGATTCTCGTGAAAACAAAAAAGTTCCCAAGTAATAAAATGGGAAATCAACATACTCCACGTTTACTAAATTTCTCAAAACAGTCTGGAGGTTGACAGTATTTCCTCTTTGAAATCACAGGCCGCCAAGCCTGGTTTTGATATCGGAGCAAAAATTGCTCGTCAATTTTCGAAATTATCTTTTAAGTCGCGTCAATATGCATTCGATATAGAGCAGAAGACAATCGAGAAGCCTAAATCGCAATTTGTCGATTTAATGATTGATGAAATTCTTAAAATTCATCAGCCAAAACTTCAATTGCCACAGGTCCGGGTGTCTCGCCGTATGCGAGCGACTTTGGGTTCTTATATGCCGTCTCGGAAACAAATTGCCATATCTTCAAGATTACTTGCAATGGGTGATGACGGTGACGTACGTGAAGTAGTTTTGCACGAGGTTGCTCACGCGATCGTTCATGCTCGTTTTGGAAATAAGCCGAGTGCACATGGGCGAGAATTTAAAGCTGTCTGCAAGGAATTGGATATCGAGCCAAAAAGATATGTCGAGGTTTTAACTGAAAAGTGGCAAACGCAAATTCGTTACGCTGCACGGTGTAACTTTTGTAATTTGCTTGTCGTTAGAAAACGACGCATGCCATTTGCTCGATGTGTTTGTGGGTCAAAGATATACCCCAAATCGTGGCAAGCGATATCAGAGGCTGAGCGAAGCCAAGAGTTCGATTGGGTAATGATCTAGCGTGATTGGGTCTTCAACTTCTTATCATTGTAGAATTTCTATTTGAGTGGTAGTCTGAATGCTAGATAAATAAATAAAGGGCCTTTAAATCCAGTCCAGTGAGGCTGGCAAGGGAACTTGACTAGACATGTGTTTTCGGCGGTTTGCTGTCTCGACGCACGTGCCAATTGTCACTAGAGCGATTCTAAATCCTTGCCGGCGCTGCAAGGATTTTTTTGTGCCATGTTACGAATGGTAAAAACGGAGTCAATTTGGCGAGTGGCAATAATAAAGTCCTTCTAACTGGGGATGGTGTTCGCAGAGCGTTGACGAGGATTTCACATGAAATTCTCGAGCAAAATGCTGCACCTGATGATCCAGTTTTGGTTGGGTTGCAAACTCGCGGAGTTCATTTAGCACGTCGTATAGCGGAAAATATTGAACATATAGAAGGCTACAAACCCATAGTTGGATCTCTTGATCCTAGACTATGGCGGGACGACCCTCAGGTTGCTTCAGGTCAACCTCTCATGCCTTCTGACATTCCTACGAATGTAGATGGTCGACTGGTGGTTATAGTTGACGATGTTTTATATACAGGGCGAACTATTCGCGCTGCTATGGAGGCATTGCTAGATTTTGGGCGGGCAAGTCGAATACAACTAGCGGTTTTGGTTGACAGGGGGCATCGTGAACTCCCAATTCGTCCTGATTTTATTGGGAAGAATATTCCCACATCCCGTGGTGAACGTGTGCAAGTTCGAATGCTCGAAATTGACGGGGAGGATGCTGTCTTGATCGGGGAGGAGCATTAATGGCACAACAATCCACCGCGTCCCCCAGTTACCTAGAGCGAGATGCGATTGCATTTCAACCTCGTAGGCATCTTCTTGATGTTGATGATCTCAGCGCTTCTGAAATATCGGGTTTGTTGGATACAGCTGAAGGTATGTTGGAAATTACGGCTAGAGATGTCCGTAAGACACCTGCATTGCGTGGTAAGACGATCATTACTATGTTTTTTGAGAGCAGTACCCGTACCCGTGTTTCATTCGAGCAGGCGGGGAAAATACTCGGGGCTGATGTCATTAACATTACGGCATCTGCTAGTAGTGTTTCTAAGGGTGAGTCTTTGTTGAACACAGTGAAGACCCTGCAAGCGATGCAGATTGACGCGTTGGTTGTACGTCATCCACATTCTGGAGCTCCTTATTTCATTTCGAATCATGTTGACGCTTCAATAGTGAATGCTGGTGATGGAACTCATGCGCATCCGACGCAGTCGATACTAGATCTTTTTACTGTTCGTGCTCATCTAGGAAACCTATCAGGCAAAAAGATAGCGATAATCGGAGACATCTTGTACAGCCGGGTGGCGCGATCAGACATCATAGCGTTTCAAAAGATGGGTGCTGAAGTCGTTGTTTCTTGTCCCAATACGTTACTACCTGATGAATGGCAATTGGGCTCTACATTGGCGGTTGAGTCAGGGTTTGGAGGATTGCGGATAGTGAAATCGGTCGAGGAAGCGGTTGATGGAGCTGATGTGGTAATGCCATTGAGAATTCAAAAAGAACGGCAAGATGCTGGGCACCTGCCAAGTCTGCGCGAATACTCGATGCGTTGGGGTATTAATGCTCAGAAAATGGCTTTAGCAAACGACGCAGCGCTGTTATTGCATCCTGGTCCGATGAATGAAGGCGTGGAAATTTCAAGTGAAGTTGCGCATGGAGCACAGAGCGTTGTTGAGGAGCAAGTTCGTAATGGTGTAGCGGTACGTATGGCAGTTTTATACACGCTCTGCGCTCCAGGAAATTCGATGCCAGTGATCCGAAATGACGGAAGTTCGGAGCCGAATTGATCCCTTACATCGATATAAAAGGAGATGCATTTGGTAGTCAGAAATAAACTGGCAATAACGGGTGGCAGGGTGATAGATCCTGGTGAGGAAATCGATCAGATTTCCGACGTTTTAATTTCTAATGGCAGGATCGAAAAAGTTACTCGGAAGACTGGTGAAAGTAAATTTGATGGATATGAGGTGATTGACGCCACCGGTATGATCATTTCGCCAGGATTTATCGATCTTCATACTCATTTAAGGGACCCTGGGCAGGAGTGGAAAGAAACGATCGCCTCTGGAACTCGTGCTGCTGCCAGTGGGGGATTTACTACAGTCTGCGCCATGCCCAACACCGATCCTGTTCAAGATTCAGCAGGCATTGTTGAAGATGTGATCCGAAGAGCTGCCGTAGATGGCATAGTTAGAGTTCTCCCAATAGGCGCTATTTCGGTGGGTCAACGTGGTAATCAGCTTGCTCCTATGGGGGAACTTGCTGATGCCGGTGTAATTGGTTTCTCTGATGACGGCAATCCTGTCGAAGACGCTAATTTGATGCGCCAAGCTCTTGCTTATTCAGCTGAGGTCGGGCTTCCTGTCATAAATCATGCTGAAGATAAAAAAATAGCTGCTGGAGGGGTTATGACTGCAGGTTTGGTTGCAACCAGGCTTGGTCTCGCCGGGGCTCCAAATGAGGCTGAAACAGCGATGGTCGCCCGTGATTTATATTTGGCGGAACTAACAGAAACGCAACTTCATATACCGCATATTTCTACAATTGGATCTGTAGAAGTAGTGCGTTCAGCAAAGGATCGTGGAGTGAACGTTACTGCTGAAGTTACGCCTCATCATTTAACCCTTAACGAGGAGTGGGTGTTTGGCCTGAAGGGTGAGGTGCCAGCTAGTGTTGGGTTGCAAAGTTATGACACGAATACGAGAGTCAATCCTCCCTTGCGCAGCAAGGCGGATGTAGGGGCATTAGTTGATGCTTTGCGAGAAGGCGTTATTGACATCATCGCTACGGATCATGCTCCCCATGCTGCGACTGACAAAGTGTGTACCTATAACGAAGCTGCGCCAGGGATAAACGCGCTTGAAACAGCGTTTTCGTCGGTATTTGTTTTAGTAGACAGCGAGAAAATTTCACTGGTGCGACTGATTGAATCGTTAACAACACTTCCTGCATCCATATTAGGACGTGATCTGGGTAGGCTGAGAAAAGGATTCCCTGCTGATGTCACACTTATTGATCCTTTGGCCCGGTGGGTCGTCGATCCGAGTACGTTTGCTTCGAAAAGCGTGAATACACCATTAGCCGGAGTTGAAATGACAGGTCGGGTTGTCCGAACAATATACCAGGGTAAGACTGTGTTTCAGTTTCAACCCGAGGTTAGGAACATCGGATGAGTGATTCACGTATTGACGCATATTTAATTCTTGAAGATGGTTCAGTATTTCAGGGAGTAAGACTCGGCGCCCAAAAAGATGCGATTGGTGAAGTAGTTTTTAATACCTCTATGACCGGTTACCAGGAAATGCTTACCGACCCTTCTTACGGTGGTCAGATTCTTGTCCCGACTTATCCGATGATTGG
>CAJWJL010000156.1:0-5390 GCA_913042135.1 uncultured Chloroflexota bacterium
ACTCAGTCCTGCCATGCAATATGCGTTGGTTATTGAACAACAGTCCATCTCCTGCGTTGAGTTTCAAAGTAATAATCAATTTAGGGTCGTAGAGAATTTCAAAAATGCGCATTAGTGCACGATAACACGGCTCAATCAGGTCAGCTGGTATGTCTAGTGGTGCAATTTGACGTTCGTTTATGCGCACGCCGGAGATGTCGTTATCGCTGTCTAATTTTATGATTGGCATACGCGCCTTGTACCACCGCGATTGACCGTCGGTATTAGCACCTAGATCAAGCCGTTCTGCAGCAATGGGAACCCGTGTCAGCAAATCGAAGTCTTCCGGCCATTCTTTTTGCATTTGGTAGGCCGCCTGAAATCCATCTACCAACGTCGAGTCACCACCGTTAGAACTGGGTTGCAACACCTGGAAAACAGTAACGCCAATGCACGACAAACGATAGGTTTCATCAACATGAGGCAGCAATTTAGATGTGATGTCGCCGACATTATCTACACTCGATTTCCTCGACAAATTGTAGGTACTGAAATGGGTTTGTCGCTGGGTACCAATCAATTCAATAAGCCGATGAGACTGTCCCGGTTCGGTCGGTAGGTTGATTACCTGGCAAAATCCATAATCGCGAACTGATTCCAGCATCGCTAAATGCTCTGCTTGGTCTATTTCGACTTGATTAAAATCAAATGTGGGCAGCGAATCTACAATTGAGCCATCCCATAAGGTCGGAAGGTGTTTTCTTCGCGCACGCTCCTGATCGGAGTAGCAGTGATTTCTCAACCACCGCGCCGAATAAACCGAGCGATGTTTGTCAGGCATCCATTGAACATGGACGTCGGTATTGGAATTGTTGCGTAACTCTGGCTCGATATTCGGTGGGATGTCGAGTAGCCGGATACCCCTAACAGCATCTATGGGGGTACCACATACTTTACATTCGCATTGATGGCGTAACCAGAGTGGATGGTAGCTGCTGTGGTGGCCGTCGCCCCAGGTAATAGTTAACTGACTGTCATCAATGCTGGCATTTACAATCTCATACATTGCACTTTGTTCAGCCATAACCATTTCGAGTCTCGGTCTATACTATTTTGTAGGTGTTTATTTACCCGCTACTCAAAAATCTCGACGACGAGTCCCCGGTGATACGCATCACGCTACTGCAATGACGTCAATATCTCTCTCGTCGAAACTTGGAGGTCTACGTTTTCTGCCGCGAAACGCTCAAGCGGCGGAAATTTCAGGCCCGCTGGGTCCATGTAACCACGCATCTCGATCAAGTATCGATTAATTACGTCTTCGGTTGAATGCCTTTTCAGCCCGGTACGCAAACAAAATTCATTGTCGGGACCGTCGGGTCGACCAAAAGCACGCTTAAGTGTAATTGGCAACATGTCGTTATAGACCGATTGAAACTTCCCAAGCTGATCGGATGCCGAGGAGAATTCGCGTAAATTCTCTACCCCATTTTTATAATGTTCCTCTTCATCTTCCAGCACTACCACCATTTTCTCTGCCCATGGTAAGTAGCTCGACTCACGATACTCCATGATCTGTTGGCTACCTGCCCGGTCAACGGTAAAATTAAAAACCGCGATATGTAACCAATTATCTAGGTCTACATTCCAGAAACTGGCTGCCGGTGGCCGATTCGCGATTAGATTCTCAGGATCTTCACCCAGATCAATCAGAAGATTACATAGCATCTGGCTGTGTTGTGCCTCTTCAAGTGCGAACTCAGCCGCGAGATGCTTTTCCCGCCAGGTAGGCGCTACGCCAATTGACCGGCCAAATATTTCTGCAGTTGCTGTCTCGGCATACAGTTGCCGAGTCATTAGACGCAACAACATGTCGCGATAATCGCCCGTGGCATCGGCTGCTGTATAGACTGTGGGTGCATTCGTATTTGACATTTACTCCTCCCTATTAACATAGAACCAAATGGGTCAACCCAGCGATAGAACCACCTTGCCGACAACTTCCCTGTTTTCCAGCATTTCAAATGCATTAGCAAATTCATGTAAGGATAGTTCAGCATGAATATTTGGTCTGATCTTACCCTGGCGCCAGAGATTAATAATCTCCACTTGAGCGGCATTTACTATTTCTGGTTGTTTAGCGAAGTATCCATTGATCGTCATACCCACAGCTGCAATATTTTTCAGCAAAAGGTAATTGGATTTAATGTTCGGAATTTCAGCCGATGTAAATCCAAGAACAACAATGCGGCCGCCGAACGCAAGCGAACGCAACGACGCGTCGAAGGCCTGACCACCAACCACATCCAGGACGACATTGACACCTTTACCGCCGGTGACCGCGTAAACCTGATCACGGAGCTTGTCATTAAGTGGTGCCATACTAAGGTCAATAACATGATCGGCACCAGCATAACGTACGGCATCGAATTTTGTGGGATCTGAGGTGGCTGCAAGCACTGTCGCGCCGAAGGCTTTAGCTAACTGTACGCTGGCCAGACCAATGCCGCCGGAGGCCCCTGTAACCAGGACTGTCTCGCCCGCACGTAAAGCTGCGCGCTCGGTCAGAGCAATATACGCTGTCTGATACACCAACCCCATCGCAACTGCGGTAGGCATCTCGATCTCATCCGGTAACAGAAACGTACGCTGCGCGTCGGCGGTAACCTGTTCCGCAAAAGCGCCATAATCAACCTCTACCAGTACTCGATTACCTGGTTGAATATGTTCGACATCTGTTCCAACCGCGATGACCACACCTGCAGCTTCTTTTCCTGGAACAAACGGCGTCGCTGGAACAATCTGATATTTTCCGCGAATCTGCAGCAGATCGGGAAAATTTAACGCTGCAGCCACGGACTCAATTAGCACCTGATTCGATTCTGGCTGGGGAGGTTCGATCTCACGAACTTCAATCGAACTGAGCTTGTTAATTTCGTTGACTACGACGGCCAGCATAACTTATGTCCGAATTAATAATACCTTGTGATTAATTGACTCAACGGGTTTCCCCTATAATTGTAACGACTAATAACTTGGTGTAACCAGGAGGAAACACCATGCCCCAAGCAAAACTAATTCCTGCATTTGTGCCCAAGGATCAAGAAGTTTTTAAGGAAGTCAGTGTCGAATACACCAATAACAGCCGGGTTGCCCGAGTCACTATGAATACCACCGGTAAACGGCTCAACCCACTGACCTGCGATATTACTAACGAGATGGTCGCAGCCATCGACGAAATGCGATCGAAAGAAGACCTTCACGTCGTCATCCTTCGCGGCGCGGACGGGGCATTTTGCTGTGGTGATGACCTGGTTGAAATGCATGAAGGCCATTGGGGCAATCCCAACCAGGTGATGCGTCGAATTCGCTACTATCAGGAGTTTGCCCAACGTATCGAGGATCTCGACAAAACCACTATTGCTGTGGTCGAGGGGGTCGCTTGTGGTGGCGGGCTTGAGATGACGATGGTCTGCGACTTTGTTCTTGCTACAAAAGGCGCCGTTTGGGGGATGCCCGAAATCGACAATGCCATGACCCCGGGCTGGGGCGGCACTACGCGACTGATCCGTATCATCGGCCGTCGCCGAACTAAGGAGGTCAACATGATCGGCGCATTACGCTCCGCCCAAACGGCCGTCGATTGGGGCCTGTGGAACCGTGCTGTGCCCGACGATCAGATCGATAACGAGCTCGAAAAACTTGTCGAGGTGTTGTTGTCGAAAAACCAACAGACACTGCGTCAGATCAAGTTTGTAATCAACAAGAATGCCGATGCTGACGTCCAGACCGCGCTCGCCTTTGAGGCCATGAATGAAGTCATTACCTCGTCGGTTAACTGGCGAGAAGATACACCCAAAATTCCTGACGCGGAGCCCGGTAAAGGACTTGAAGCCTTCGCTGACAAGAACGAACTGTGGAACCATAGACGTCAGTTGGCTCAAGACTTTTGGTCGGATTAATGTCAGAAGTTATAGCAAATGCAGGTAACTCACTATCTAGATCTGAAGGACATCTATGTATAGGACAACCTGCTCCAGAGACATGGCACCCCAGTTTTACGATATTTGAATCTGTTGAAGAGGTGCTGTCGCTCAATTCACCTGTGCCTATGCTGGTGATCGCCTTAGCACCCGAACAGCAGGATGAGATTCTCATTGACCTGCGCAGCCAAACACTTACCGCTTTGAGCTTGATATTTGTCGTTGAAGACAGCCTGTTGTCACCATATTTGGCAAATGGTGTTTTTGATGAACGATTTCAAAATCATTTAGATGATTATTTAAATCGTTTGCAGATGGGCAAACTTTATGACCATGGCAATCAGGAATTTTTGCTACTGAGCTATCTTTGGTTACACGAAGATTGCCAGCTTTCTCCGATGAAAATGGCCAAAGAACCTTGTCTTTACCATTATCCGCTACTGAGTTCCTGGGACATGGACCCAATGGACAGCTTTATTTGGCTTACCAAGCTATGTGACAAGGGCTGGCTGGAAACTGTTGAGCTAACCAACCGGGTTCGCTACAGCCCCTGCTGTCAGTCTGGTCATCTTAACTATATTGATCTATGCCCGCAGTGTCAGGGTATTGATATTCAACTGCAATCCAGTTTGCACTGTTTTAATTGTGGGCATGTCGCGCCACAAGAAGATTTCAGAAAGACTTCGAGCCTAAGTTGCCCAAACTGTCTTCAAAGTCTTAGGCATATTGGCGTGGATTATGACCGACCAATAGAAACCCAACGTTGTAATAGCTGCGACAGCTTATTCATTGATGCTGAAGTACAAGCCAGCTGCCTAGACTGCGATACCTTGCACTCTTTATCATCTTTGCTTATTCGAAACCTGCACCGTTACAAACTTTCTTTGGCTGGCCGCTTGCTAGTACACCAAGGCGCTCTAAGTAACTTATTTGCCAACCAAGCCGGCAATCAGATGAGCTTTACGCAATTTTGCTGGTTAATCGACTGGCAAAATAAACTGGCAAAACGGCATGGGCAAATACATTCAATTCTGGCAGTAAAGCTACTCAATATTGAGCAACTGACTCGAGAAAACTGTGACTTTAGTCAGTTGGAAACATTGCAAGAAAGGATATCGACAATAGTCAGAACTACAGATGCCTGCAGTCAATATACTGAAGAAGGATTATTATTATTTCTCCCTTTCACAGATCAAGAACAGCTCAAAATGGTTTACAAAAAATTCTATCAACTGAAGGGACTGGATTCATTGCCTATCGAATTCAACATTCGTGCAATTACATTACCCGATGATATGGGAGAAAATGTTAAAGACTGGCTAATGGATAAGTTGGCAGCCGCAGAGTCCTTGTAGGGTGAGCGAAGTCAACACAGTTACGTATCTACTGCTGGATATTTGGCATCAGCTGAGCACCCATACGGGTGCC
>CAJWJL010000157.1:0-5388 GCA_913042135.1 uncultured Chloroflexota bacterium
ATCTTCGGACACCATTGAATTACCACAGGCGTGATCTTCCTATTCACGCAGATGACCCCTTTTACGACCGTGATTACAACCTTTGTATAGTGTGTTCTCGATGTGTTCGAGTTTGTGATGAAGTTCGTTTTGATACAGCCTTAACACTTACATCACGATCTGGTGTTGCGTTAGTCGGTACTTCTCAGGGAACTTCATTGCTTGAATCGGGGTGTGAATTCTGCGGAGCCTGTATAGATGTATGTCCCACAGGTGCTCTTACTGAAAGAACCTATAAGTGGGAGAAAGCGGTATCAGAAGTTACTACAATTTGTACGAACTGCCCCGTAGGGTGCCAAATGGTGGCTGAAGTCAACAAGTTCGGTAAAGTTGTGCGTTTCAAAGGTGATTTGGCAGGTGCGGCCAATAACGGTCAAGCTTGTATGACAGGCAAGTTTGGATATGAGTACACAAACCATAATTCACGGTTGCGTCGTCCATATGTGAGAGAGGATGGAATCCTCCGGAAAGCCAGTTGGGAAGAGGCTCTAAATCGCATCAGTCTTGGCCTGGGTGGTCGATCCCCAGATGAGATAGCCCTATTAACAGCGCCAAGAGGTTCAAATGAAGATCAGTTCGTAGCTGCTAAGTTCGCTGAAACGGTTCTTCTCACACCAAATATCGATTCAGGGCTAAACACAAATGATGCCCTTTTATCCCAATTGGAAAAGCGCATTGGTGCTGGAGCTGCAACTAATTCAATATGGGACCTCGAAAAAACGCGTAGTCTCATGGTTGTAGCCGGAAACCCAACTGAGGAGCAAAACGTACTCGCTGTTCCAGCTAAAAAAGCGATACGTGAAGGCGCCAAACTGGTAGTAATAGACTCCAGAGAAACAGAATTCACACGTTATGCTGCCGAGTGGTTACGTCCCAAACCTGGTTCGGAGCCTCTGTTGGTTGCTGGCATTTCACGAGCGATTCTTGATGAGTCGCTTGAAGACAAACAATACGTCGATTCTCGGTTAAACAATGTCACTGAATTGAAGCAATCATTATGGGCATTTGACCTTAAAAAAGTAGCTAGGCATACCGGTATAGAAGAATCTCAGATTCGTCGAGCAGCACGTATATTCGCTGAAAGCGGAGCAGGTGCTATTTTGGTCGGAAATGACGGTCTTGACGATACAGCGGCAACACAAGTGGTAGATGCGGTTGTCGACCTTGCAGCTATAACTGGGAATATAGGCGGGGATGCAAGGGGGATTTTCCCATTGTTCAAGGGAGCCAACACGCTAGGCGCTCGTGATATGGGGGCTCGACCCGGCGAAAATGGGCTTGGCGTGACGGAGATAATATCCGGCATGAGAGACACTAACATCAAGGCAGCGCTCGTAATGGCGGATGGTTTATCTGGTCATTCCACTCTTCTTGACGGTCTTACATCAGGTCTGAAACAACTCGAATTTCTGGCAGTATCAGCCGTCTTTGATTCAGAAATTACTGCCCATGCCGATGTAGTTTTACCAGCTGCGACATACGCAGAGCAAACATCAACCGTGACTAACTTGGAACGTAGAGTGCAGCTTTTAAGGATTACGGCCGAATCTCGAGAAGAGGTGCGTACTGGTTGGGAAACAATTTGCCTCATAGCTGATGCAATGGGTGGGTCTGGATTCGATTATTCTTCTTCATCTGAAATATTTTCCGAGATTTCAAGTACCTTCACAAATTACTCTAATTTGTCGCATACTCAACTTCAGTCGGGTGGTGTACAGTGGCCGACCGCCGAGGGAGACAGTATTGGCACACCGACACTGTTTGCTTCTTCAGATGAACTGATTACTGTTATACCGCTCGATTATGAACAATTTGCTAAATCGGTTAGTGAGAATCATCTGATTTTCGCACCAGGACGCGTTCTAAATCAGCCAGAACGTGACGTCCAGGTTCGCAAGCCTGAGGAAATGAATTACATTAATCGAGAGCAGTTGGTTCAGATTCATCCTGCCGACGGGAATGCGACTGGAGTGACTGAGGGTGACGCTGTTTACGTTAAACATGTAGATGGGCACACGCTTGCTTACGGAAAGGTTGTATTCGAGTCACCTCAACCAGGCTTGGTGGGGGTAACAACATTGTTCGGAGAACTCGCTACCAGAATGCACGATCTTGAAATCCCTGACTGGTCACCTCATATGCCAAACTTAGGTTATTCGAAAGTTATTTTGGAATTAGCTACTGATGATCAAGAATCGGAAACCGCGGCTGACTGAACGATGCCGCCGGGTCATAGTTTTTTTATCATTGGGCAATTCCAATATCGAGTAAACTTATCTACAAATGCACTCATCGACACAAACTCAAATCAACAGTTGTAAGATCAACTGATCACAAAGGGGTGAACCGGAATGTCAAAACCGCAGGATGTCAACGACGCCGAATTCGGAACCGAAGTCATCGACTCTGAAATACCAGTACTCGTAGATTTCTGGGCAGAATGGTGCGGACCCTGCAAGATGATTGCCCCTGTAGTTGAAGAACTTGCGAGCGAGTATGATGGCAAGGCTAAATTTGTCAAACTTAACGTGGATTTCAATCCAGAAACTTCAGCGAAATATGGCGTTAGAAGTATCCCGACGCTGTTGATATTCAAGGGAGGCGCACCTGTCGGTCAGGTAGTTGGTGCGGTTCCCAAGCAACATTTACAGGCACGTCTGAATGACGCACTGGATACGTGATTTTCGGGTAAGTGGCGGAGAACCCTAACAAACTGCACTAAAATTTCTAAGCCGGCTGAAAGAACAGCTTTAATTTTTTTGTAGTTCCGTTATCTGATGGGGGAGTGGATGGGTCCCGGTGGGCCTTGCGGACTTCAACTCCGTTGGCGTGCGCCCTTCGGTGTGCGCGGAGGGTTCGACTCCCTCGCACTCCCGCCATAGATCCAAGTTTGCCGAAATCATTCCCGAAGGAGCTAATCGGTGCGTTATAAAACACTCGGTAATACAAAAATTAAAGTATCAGAATTTGCCCTCGGGTGTTGGCCATTCGCTGGTGGGAAGGTTTGGGGTTTCCAAGATGATTCGCTGTCTATCCAAACAGTGCATGCTGCATTAGACAACGGAATAAACTTTTTTGATACGGCCGAAGGCTATAACGATGATTCCCATTCAGAAGAAGTATTGGGACGAGCACTTTTCAGCAAACGTTCACATTCTGTAATAGCTACAAAAATTGGTCCGGGACATTTAATTCCTGAATCGATCGAAAAAGCGTGCAATGAAAGTTTGCAACGACTTCAAACTGATTACATCGATCTCTACCAAATTCACTGGCCTAACCACTCTGTACCACTTGAGGAATCATTAGCAGTTTTACTGCGATTACGTGACTTGGGCAAAATTCGTGCTATCGGTGTTTGTAATTTCGGGATTCAAGACTTATCAGAAGCGCTGCACGCGGCTGAGATCGTAACTAACCAGCTACCATACAACCTCTTATGGCGGCCGATAGAACTTGAAATATTGCCTAAATGCCTGGAACACAACGTTGGCTTGATTTGTTACAGCCCACTTGCGCAAGGATTACTTACAGGGCGATATTCATCCCCTGATGATGTTCCCGAGGGTTTATCGCGTTCTCGATTGTTTAACGGTAATCGCCCACTAGCCACTCACGGAGAAGAAGGCGTAGAAGACGATACGTTCAACGCAATCTCTGAAGTCATTTCGTTGGCTGATCAGATGGAAGAACACCCCGCCAAAATATCATTGTCCTGGGTTCGGTCCAGACCTGGGATCACTGCACTTCTTGTAGGGGCAAGATCTCCAGAAGAGTTGGATCTGAATATCCCTGCTTTTGAGTATTCATTACCTCAATCCGATGTCGACCGTCTATCCTCAATAACGGATCTGATCAAACACAAACTTGGGTCAAGTGCCGATATGTGGAATGGTGATAATCGTATGCGTTAATTGAGGGCCTATAGCTGTTTCGTAACATCTATGAATGAACTTGAAAGAGAGAAATTTTTTGCAGCTAAATTGGCAATATGTTCACCTATAACTAGCGAAGATGTCGCTCCAGGAGATGGAGCGTTCAATACGTGAATAGCACCGCGTGATTCTTCAATCCTAAAATCGTCAATTAAATTTCCTGAGCGATCGACAGCTTGTGCTCTCACACCAGATCCTGTTCCCGCAAGATCATCGGCGGACATTTCCGGTACTAGTTGTTGAAGACTGTCTAAAAATACTCCTTTTCGTAATGATCTGATAATTTCCCATAATCCTGTTTTCCATTCACGGACACTCATTTTCCAAAAACCAGGGAAAGTCATCGTACGAATAAAGTCATTGAACGAAAAATCACGTTCTCGATAACCTTCACGTTTCGCAGCCAGTATTGCGTTCGGCCCTGCTTCTACCCACCCTTTCATTGTTTGAGTAAGGTGCACACCCAAAAAAGGAAAGGCAGGGTCTGGCACAGGATATATAAGACCTTTCACAAGAAATTCACTTTCTTTTCTGAGTTTGTAATACTCTCCTCGGAAAGGAATTATTCTGAGATCGGTTTTCACTCCCATCGTCTCGGCTACTAAATCCGAATGCAGGCCTGCGCAATTTATTACGCTTGAGCATTCGTATTCACCAGTCGATGTTTCCAAGACTGTGGTTGAACCTATTGCCTTTGATCCGGTCAAAGCTGAGTTGAAGAAAATTTTTCGACCTAGTGATTTAACTCGGTCTGCATAAATGGCAGTTACATTACGGTAGTCAACGATGCCCGTTCCAGGTGCATACAACGCTTTACGAGCCCTGACATGCGGCTCGATTTCTAACATTTCGTCCTGGTTTACAAATCTGAGGCCTTCGACTTGATTGGCGGTTCCACGCTCTTCAAGAGCTTGTAGGCGTTCTTCGCCTGCGATATCCGTAGCAACAATGAGTTTTCCACAAGTCCGTACTGGGATTTCATTTTCTTCCCAAAACTGGGTCATTGATGCGCGTCCTGCTACGCAGAATTTGGCTTTTAATGAACCAGGTTTATAGTAGATTCCTGAGTGTATGACCCCACAATTATGCCCGCTTTGCTGATTACCCTCTTTGCTGTCTTTTTCTAAAACAGCAAGATTGATATCTGGAAAGAGCTCCAGCAATTTCATGCCTGTCGCTAATCCAATTATTCCGGCACCGATGATTACAATGTCGTACTTTAATAGATGACACTGGTTACTTGTTCCCGATTAAACCTAAGAGATATAAAGAACTATCATAGGCACGAACACTTGTTGACGCTCCGATAAACCGCTAATCTATCAAGGAAACCTGATAATTTCTTCTGATGCCTGAAACCTTATATAACAATCTTGGTACACAGTCGGTCACTCTCTTTGCAACGTGCATGATT
>CAJWJL010000158.1:0-5343 GCA_913042135.1 uncultured Chloroflexota bacterium
ATAAAGAAACCGTCGTACCTGTTGATCTGTGCAAAATGAGCGAACGCGGGTCTTGTACCCTTATCGAGTGGGCTCCAACTTGCAGAGACCGCGGCTTGGGCGACGTCCATACGGCCCTCCGCCACTGCGCCTCCGCTGGTGCTGCCAGCCTCAACAACATGATATTCGCCGGAAAGGCCCTCTTTTTCCAGGAATCCTCCCGCTATAGTGCAAATCATCGGACTGTAAAAAGCCGAATGTCGTGACGCCATGATGTTGAGTGTGGTCATTCTTACTTCCTGTGAATTCGTCCCCGGCTGCCTGCTCAGGGGATTCTAACCCGACTACATAAATAACTTCAGTTCGTAACAGGGGCAAAACACGGACTTGTCACTATCATCCATCTCCGCTGGACTGTAGTTATGCTTTATTGACAATGTATCCAACAGGTCAACATAGACCATACCTTCAACGGTCACTGAAACTGTATAAGTTAAAATTTGTACTGTTGAGTAACTTTCTGTCACTTGCAGTTCTAATTTGTGCAGCTCTGGTTCTGACGCAATGTGCAAACGAAACTCCTGAAACATCAAACCCAACTGCCGTTGCCGAAACAGCGCAACAGCCTGATCCGACCACTACGGTACAGCCAGCACAACCAACCTCAACTGCCAAGTCAAAACTTACTTCTGGTCCAACAGCTACCCCTTTCGCTACCATCACGTCTGCCGCGCCGAGGCCTGCGATACGTCCTCCCGAAAACCTTGAACGAGGGGGGACATTAAGGTTTGCCGTACCCGAAGGACCGCCTCATACAGATCCGCACCTGACCGTTTCATCCGGTCTGCTTACATGGGGGACAGGCCAATCCTATTCACGACTGTTCAAGTTTGACCTAAATAATGGCGGTCCTGTTGTTGTTTGTGATCTATGCTCGTCATGGACACTATCGACTCCGATCACCTTGAATATCAAACTTCGAGGGGACATCAATTGGCAAGACATACCACCCCTCAATGGACGCACCGTTACTGCTCAGGACATCGTATTCAGTCTTAAACGACAGGCTACTAACGAGTATCCAAACGCGTCTCTGCTATCGAGCGTCGCTGAATTCACCGCCATCGGCGAAAACGAAATAGTTATCCGTCTCCTGACACCCGATTCTGAGATATTGGAAAAACTCGCCGACTCTCACTCCCGAATCGTAGCCCCCGAGGTAGTTAAAGCGAACGGAGACCTACGCCGTGGCCCGACAATCGGCTCCGGACCATGGATCACCACTGATTCCCAAGCCGACATAACACGATTAATTGTTAATCCAAGCTATTACGGAGATATGCCCTATCTGGACGGACTCGATATTCAAGTTATGCCAGGCCAGGGAACCCGTGTGGCTGGTATGCGTTCGAAAATACTAGATGTTGCTCAAGCTGACTGGAGTTTCATCTCCGAGGCAACGGAAAAATTCGAAGAAATAGAGTGGATAGGGGTATCAAATTCTGCCGCAGGTATTGAGATAGCCATGAACACCGCGCGCTCACCGGTCGACAAGCAGGACGTTCGCAAGGCCATGATGCTGACATGGGATCCGCTTATCACCGATATGATGCAGGAAGATGCAACAGAAACCAAGGATTACCCGTTGGTTTCTCTGGGTCTGCCTCTTTTGGACCCAGATTGGCAACTGCCAACCACAGACTTCCAGAATCGATTCAATGATCAGAAACAAGCGCGTACCATGCTGTCCTCTACCGAAGGGGTACCCGCAGAAGGCCTAACGATCAAAGTGGGCGAATACGGGTCAGAATATATTGATATGGCCCAACACATGGCCGAAGAGCTGACATCATCTGGCATTCCAACGAATTTAGAACGAATCTCCACCAGAACTTTCGGGGACGAAGTATGGGTAAATGGAAACTACGACATATTTGTCGGTGCTCCCCTTCCAATTTCAAGCACGACCGGATACCTGTTCGCCATTCATCACTCGGATGGCCCCTGGAATACGACGGGATACTCAAACCCGGAGATAGACCAGCTTATTACGGCTCAGGCTGAGGAATACCGCCCAGATAAAAGAGCGGAAATGCTACTCGAAATACAACAGAAGATCCTTGGCGGTTCTCACAGGTTCATCATCAAGAAAAGAAGCACGTATTGGATGTGGTGGGATTATGTTGAAAACTTTAATCCGACCACACCACGCGGCGACAGCGATTTCCTCACACAGGCCTGGTTATCGCAAACCGAGAGTTAATCGTCATTGACGATTATCATGAACTACTTTTTAAGGTGATCAGTCAAGGCGTCGTCCAAGCCTACCCAACTCAACAGAGCGCACTTGATACGAACCGGGAATTTACGTACACCACCCAGCGCTTCGATGTCACCAAGGATATCCTGCTCTTCTTCGGTAACCTCTTCACCCTTTAATAGTCGGCGCACGGAATCAACTGCTGCTTTGACCTCCGCATATGACTTCCCCTCAACCAATTCTGCGAGCAAAGATGCAGACGCCTGGCTAATCGCACAACCGCGACCATTGATTCCGACCTGCGAAACTGACCCGTCAGAGACTTTAAGTTGAATATGGAATTCATCACCACAAAACGGATTATTCACTTCAAGATCAACGTCCGGGTCATCAACAGGTGCGGAATTGCGCGGGCTGCGGTAATGATCGAGTATGATCGCCTCGTACAGTTCGTCGAGGTCACCAAGACCTGATGTGCCACCCATCATGAATTGAAATACCCCGCTGTTTCACTGATTCCGTTCACCAGTTCATCAATCTCATGCTTGGTATTGTAGATATAAAAGCTCGCCCGGGCTGCTGCTACCACATCATAACTGCGGACAAGAGGCATAGCACAATGGTGCCCGGTGCGAATCGCTATTCCCAGCTGATCCAACCCCGTGCCGAGATCATGCGGGTGGATCGAATCATGCATGAAGGAAATCACACCGCCTCGGAGTGTAGGATCTTTTGGCCCAATGATTTTCAGACTGGCAAGTGCAGACATCTGCTCCAGGGCATAAGCAGTTAATTCCTGCTCGTGCCGCCAAACATTTTCCATCCCCAGATTGTTCAGATAATCAACGGCGGCGCCAGTAGCAATAGCGTCAGCGATGTTAGGTGTGCCGGCTTCGAATTTATAGGGAAGGTCATTCCACTTGGCATCTTCATATGTAACTTCCAAAATCATATCACCACCGAACATGAACGGCGACATATCGTTCAAAAGATCATATTTTCCGTATAGAACACCTATACCGGTCGGACCCAGCATTTTGTGTGCAGAAAAACACAGAAAGTCGACGTCCATAGCCTGCACGTCAACCGGCATGTGAGGAACGCTCTGTGCAGCATCAACGAGCACGACCGCTCCCACCTCGTGCGCCCTGCGAGTAAGTTCATCCACAGGATTTACCGTGCCTAGGACATTGGAAACATGGGTCGTCGAAACAATTTTAGTATTCGAGTCGATAATCTTGGAGATATTAGACATTTCCAATAACCCGTCTTTACCAGCAGCGATATACCGTAACTCGGCCTGCTTTTTCATCGCTAATTGCTGCCAGGGCACGATGTTTGAATGATGCTCCATGGCGGTGATCACAATGTTGTCACCCTTCGCCACATGCTCCTCTGCCCAGGTTGCGGCAACAAGGTTCAAAGACTCGCTAGTATTACGGGTCCAGATAACCGTTTCGGGTCTTGGCGCGTTTATAAACCCGGCAACCTTTTCCCGTGCTAATTCATAAGCGTCGGTCGCCTCGACGGAAAGGGTATGAACTCCACGATGCACGTTAGCATTCGTCTCTTCGTAATATCGCGTGAGTGCATCAATAACATGCCGTGGCTTCTGCGTAGTAGCAGCATTATCTAGATAAACGAGGTCCATGCCGTTGATCTTTCGATTTAAGATCGGAAAATCTGCTCGGACATCTTCAACATCAAAAGTATGGATCAGATTCTCACTGCCATTCATGTAGTACCTATCGTGTCTGACTCAGCTAAAAGTACAGGGATACGTTCGCTTGCCACTTGCTCCACAAAAGCGTTCAATGACTCTGGTTCGAACTCGTCTATCATCTCCTCGGCAAACCCCCGTATCAATATAGCCTTGGCGGCTTCTTCATCGATACCTCTGGATTGCAGATAGAAAAGCGTGTCACTGTCTACATGTCCGGCAGTAGCTCCATGCGCTGCAACCACATCGTCAGCATAAATTTCCAAAGATGGCTTGGCATCAATACGAGCCCCACGTGATAGCAGAAGGTTAAGATCTTTCTGGGTAGCATCAGATTTCTGTGCATCACGTTTTACGACAACCTTGCCACTAAATGCCGCGCGAGAATTACCCGAAAGTATGCCTTTATAGAATTGATCAGATGTACAACCTGGCTTGACATGAGTCGTGCTTATCTCCTGATCTTGCTGTTGCTGACCACTAGTCATATAAAGTCCATGCAGCGTGCAGCTAGCACCTGGAGCATCAAGAGATGTATGAATATCGTTGCGTGCAATCGACGAACCCACGGCAAAACTCGTGGAAGTAAACTGAGAATCCTCCATTTGAGCTACACGTGTAGTGGCTAGATGAAAAGAATTCTCATTTTCCATCTGTATTCGATAGTGGCGAATCGTTGCATCGCTAGCAGCAAAAATCTCAGTGACAGGAACCGATAATTGCCTTGAAAGGGACAGATTGACGTAAGTCTCAATCAAAGTAATAGAACTATCGGAACCAACATCAACCAAGAGTCTCGGATAGGATGCCCTGCTTTTCGCAGAATCTGAGGTGACAAATATCACCTGCACTGGATTTCCTAGTTTTACACCAGGAGCAACGGCAACGTAAGCTCCGTCACTCGCGAACGCAGTGTTCAAAGCGGTGAATGCATACTCTTCCCGACCTGCCAGACTGGCAAACTGCGACTCTATCTCACCACTACCAGAAGAGAACGCGTCCGAAAGGCTCCCGACGCTGACACCAACATCTTCAGTCAAGTTAGAAAGATCAGCGTTGAATCTACCGTCGACAACCACAGCGATGTTCCAGGTGTCATCCCATGGAGATGTCGATCGGACCTGATCAATCGATACCGATCCGGATAAGTCATACTCGAAATCAGATTCAGCAACTGGAGTGAGATTCGTGTATTTCCACAACTCGTTTCCACGTCTCTTAACAGGAATGCCCAACTCACTAAAAATGGACCAGGCCTGCTGACGGGTATCGGACAGCCACCCTGGTGACTTTGCCTGGTCAGCATTTTCGTAAGCTGATAGAAATTTTTCGACTGCCGCGGGCGAAGTAGCTAGTGTCATGATCAGCCAGTTGCCCAAGCCGC
>CAJWJL010000159.1:0-5293 GCA_913042135.1 uncultured Chloroflexota bacterium
AAAGGGCCATCGAGCAAAATCGGTGACCTTGGTGTTGTTCCATGCTAGCACTGAGACGGGTCAAAGTTACAAAATAGTCGTTAAATATTTCGTTCGTTGTAAAACAATTTGCGAGACAATGAACTTATAACGTCAGACAACACCGTCGATTCCGAACATCACCAAACCAAAAATATGAATCAACCACAGCGAATAGTGGTAAAACTTGGCACCAACCTCTTAACGGGAGGGAAAAATTCGCTCGACCTCAAAACTATTGGGGACATTATCAAACAAATAGCGTCGTTGAAAAAATCTGGTGTCGACGTCCTGATTGTTAGTTCCGGTGCAGTAGCTGCTGGTCAGGGTCCACTTTCTCGGACTCCCGGCAAAGATAAGCTACAGCGCGGCACAATTGCTTATCGCCAAGCACTTGCAGCACTAGGACAACCCCAGTTGATGATGGCATTTGAACAACTTTCGGCTAAACAAGACCTTGAGGTAGCCCAAGCTCTCATTTCTAGAGGTGATTTACAAAGTAGATCACGCTACCTGAACATACGAAATACATTAGATGCTCTGTTGGCAGTAGGCGCAGTGCCAATACTCAATGAAAATGACGTGGTCGCGGTAGAAGAACTCACTGGAGATGTTTGGGGCGATAACGACCGTCTTTCCGCTATGTTGGCTAACACAGTAGACGCCGATTTATTAATTCTTCTCGGTGAAATCGATGGTTTACACAAGACCGATCCAAAGATAGATCCAGATTCCAAGCTAATTGATCATGTGACTGAAATAACCGACGATATTCAACAATCAGCACTGGGGCCGAGCGACCAACAAGGTAGTGGAGGTATGGCAAGCAAACTCGAGGCAGCCCGTATATCTATGGACTCTGGAATCCCGATGATTATAGCGTCAGGGCACGTTAAAAATGTCATCGAATCCATCTGCAATGGCGAATCAATCGGTACTCGTTTTATACCAACTGTTTCACGTCGAGAAAGTCGAAAGCGTTGGATTTTAACTGGACGTTCCGAACATCGCGGGAGCATATCTGTCGACTCTGGTGCTGCTAATGCCGTGCGAAATCAAGGGCACAGTTTATTGCCGATCGGAGTAGTCTCAGTCAAAGGTCCGTTCAAACGAGGAGATATTATTGAAGTCACTGAGCTCGACGGGACCACGATCGGTTGGGGCATCACATCATACGATTCAGACGAGGTTGAACTGATCAAAGGAAACAACTCAAAATCTCTACCAACTCTTCTCGGCCATTATTATGGTGCAGAAGTGGTTCACCGAAATAATATGGCCCTGCCATAAATAACGAGGCATCATATACCTCATAACACATGAAAAATAATCAAACCACTATCAGTACCAAATGACGAAATTATCACTCTATGAGCAGGCGAAGGCTGCTAGCTCCGCATCAAGTTATTTAGCTGCAGCCACTGCCGAAATGAAAAATACTGCACTCATCGCAATTGCCGAAGCAGTTGAGGCAAATAGTACGTCAATATTAGACGCTAATGCGGAAGATCTTGAAAACGCAAAGCGGGATGGAATGGATTTCCATATACGAGATCGCATGACTCTTAACGGCAACCGTGTGCAAGACATGGCAGACGCTGCTCGAAGCATTTCGAAACTAGGAGATCCAATAGGTGAAGTTTTAGAACAGCGAAATCTTCCAAATGGTCTCCACCTTGAACGTGTACGAGTACCAATCGGAGTAATCGGCGTTATCTACGAGAGTCGACCAAATGTAACGATCGATATTGCCACACTATGCCTAAAATCTGGGAACGCTGTCATCCTAAGAGGCGGTAAAGAGTGCATCCTCACAAACACGACTCTAGCAACAATCGTAAAAGACGCAGTCGAATCCGCAGGCATTCCCAGTGATGTTGTGCAATTCGTCGGTTCAACCGATCGGGGACTTGTAAAAGAAATGCTTCAGATGGACGAGGCAATTGATCTAATGATCCCTCGCGGAAGCGCAGAGCTAGTTAATTTCGTCGGTCAAAACGCTAAGATGCCGGCCATAACAGGTGGAATTGGAGTCTGCCACACTTATGTAGATGCTGATGCTGATCTAGATAACGCGCTTGAAATTGTGGTCAACGCGAAGGTTCAACGACCCACAGTCTGCAATGCCCTGGATACAGTTCTGGTCCACCAGGCAGTTGCGCATAATTTCTTGCCCAAACTAGCACATGAGTTCGGTATACAAAAAGTAGAACTACGAGCCGACAGCCGGGCTATGAGCATCCTTGATGCACTGGCCAGCGGAGCAGAAATCAAACAGGCAGTATCTGATGATTTTGGCACAGAATTCTTGGCGTTAATCGCATCTGTAAAAATCGTCGACTCCATTGATGAAGCACTTACCCACATTAGCAATTACGGTTCAGGGCATTCAGAGGCCATAGTTTCAGAAAATAACGAAGTGATAGAGCGCTTTTTGAACGAGGTGGACGCATCAGCGGTTTTCGCAAATGCCTCAACGCGTTTTAATGATGGCGGTGAATTCGGACTCGGAGCCGAAGTAGCAATATCAACTAATAAACTCCATGCCAGGGGTCCCATGGGACTTAAGGAAATAACAAGTTACAAGTGGAAAATACGCGGCCAGGGTCAAGTTAGGCAATAGCACGATGGCACAATTTTATTTTGAAAGAGAGGTTCGTACACCTAACGGAGAGTGTTTTACGATACTCGAGGACAGTAAACCTGTCGGACGACTCGATCTCCATTTTGTGCCAGGTCTCGTACACGCAACAATGGTTGTTAACGAATCGCTAACCCAAGAAGCCATTCAAGAACTGATATCTATGGTGGATGAAGACCTCACCGACGCAGTAGGTATTGAACGAGAAGATTTAGTGGTACATGTGCATCAAGGTCGCGACCTAGGGGTATTTTCTCACAACGACTCAATGCTTCACGAAGCTGAAGGCGACACTACGCCACCCACCACTGGCGCCTAGCTAAATTAATCGAACTGCTTACTAAGCTACGCAAAAGCCAACAATTACATCGTCTCATAAATTCCAGTAACGAGTTGAGCACGCACCAAAGATGATCTGAAAATTCAGACTATCAACCCACAACATCCAACAGTGCTTGGATGTAACCATTTGCGTAGGCTCTACCCTGATGTCCCCATTGTGAATCACCTGAGGTAATCGGAACATGATCGTTAACAAAAACACCATCGAAGCGAACTTTTTTATATAGCTTCATTGCCCTATACATATCAACGTGGCCGGTATTAATGAATTCCTCCTTGAACGGATCACCTGCATTCGATACGTTCCTGAAATGTACATATAAAATCTTCTTGCGCTCACCAAAGTACTCAATCATCTCGTAAATGCCATCACCCGCGGCATCAGGCATCTCTGAGAACGTTCCCTGGCAAAACTCAATCGCATTTGCCGGAGAATCGACTATTTCTATAAGTCGTTTGTAAGCACTGAAACTGCTCAGAAGACGCGGGATCCCACCTACAGAATCAACAGGAGGGTCAGCTGGATGTATGCCAATTCGAATTCCCTCTTGCTCAGCGATTGGTGTGATGATCTTGATCCAATACTCGAGGTTATCCCACATCTCATCTTCGGTGTAATAACGATCATGTGTAAGTGGCGCATCACTGTGCAGGGAATGATCATAAGCAGTCACCTTAACCCCTGCTCTATGTAATGCATTTTCTGAGTTACGCCAGACACTAGAAGGCATCCAGTTATACCCAAATATTGGAATACCAGCACGCGCTATGTTGCGGATGGTATAAATCATGTTTTCGATCTGTTCATCTCGTTTTGGCCCACCAAGCATGATGTGATCGTAAAAAAAACTGGGAACGTTTTCGAGTGCTTCAAGATGAAGACCGTGGAATTCAACTTGATTCCTCAGTCTTTCAAGATCCTCCAATTCCCAACGGTTATCACCCTGAACCACAGCCCAGCGGCTTTTGGGATCCATCCCGGTGTAAGACTGTAGTACGACATCACTTGCACCGTACTGCGCAGAGAATGTAAGTAAATCATCTAGTGGTGTATCGAGCAGTCCATTAACGAAATTAAATCCTAATCGCATCTTTATTTACCAAGTACTAGAAAGAAACAGTTACCAATATTTAATATGAATCATTCAAAAAAATTCAGGCCCGTTTTCCCTACTTCAGAATGAAATCCAGTACAAATTTATCAGCCAAAATACTCAGATCCAGTTAAAGCTAATAATTCTCGAAAAGCTTACCCCAAGGGGTCTTCATAGCCTCGGCTACTCGCTTTCGTCCGATCAAAGGTAGCCAAAATTTATTGTGATAGACATTTGAAGCCAAATACGCCCACGGAGCTATACCCGAACGCAGAAGTATCCCCTCTAAAGGCTTGAGAGGGCCATGGTAAATCAACTTCTGCCCGCGTGAAGCCAAAGTGCTCTCGGTTGCTGCAAAATTCCAATTGACATCCGCTATATCGTCACCGACAACTTCAATTTCACGTGGGTTTCCAACACCAAGGCCAATTTCATGAGCTATACGGATCATGGGTATAGACATGGGGTTAAGTCCCATCATCTTGGCTGCAACAGCATCTATCGCAACTTGATCAGCCGAAGCAAGAATGACATTTTTATTATGAATCCTCATAGCGCGCGGACCGGGGCCATCTCCTGCAAACGTTCCATCCATCACGGCAAAAAGACCTGAGTGAATCTCCTTCTGAATCTGTAATAAGTCCACAAGGGTTTCGTGAATAACCGAGTGCGTCCAATGACGATACCTATGAAGCAAGCCCCCAAAAGCATTCTTCAATGCTCCTGTCATTGTGGTGAAAACGTGAGTTTTAACTGTAGGCAACTGGACTATATTCGTGCCTGGAAATACTTCAGGAATGTACAGGCCATCTTGGTAAACATCGTCTAGCACTAACATCTTCGCAGTGGGCCTATATGGCACCCATTTTATGGGCGGTGCATCGAGCACCACGTGATCCAGGCCCAGACGGTCTTCGACGAGTTGATGCTTGTTATTCTCTCGACCCTCAATCGGATCCACCACTACAGTTCCGTTGTGGGCAGCTATCAGCTTGTTGAAGCCATCACGCTTAAGTTTTTGAGCAACTCCGTCTATCTGCCAAGGAGCACTGGAACATGCAGGATAATAATGTTGCCAAGAAATATTGACCTTCAAAAACGTGTTGATGTCAGCCGTCAGCGCTGTCTGGTAATCAGCCAGATCAAGAAGTCGTGCATAATCACTGATTACCGTCTCAGGTGTTGTATAAATAACAGC
>CAJWJL010000160.1:0-5282 GCA_913042135.1 uncultured Chloroflexota bacterium
ATACTCACCACCCAGTCCCACGTCTGCTCAAAATCCCATTCAGGCGGTGCGTATCGGGGAGTTACTCCTGCACTGTTCACTAACACATCGATCCCGCCCATTTGCTTGACCGTTTCGGCAATGAGGGATTCACACTCTTCTCTAGAAGAAACGTCTCCGGCCAATGCGATGGCGTCCCCACCCTGCCGCACTATCAAATCAACAACACGCTGAGCGGCCTCCATCTTCAAGTCAGAAACCACAACCCTGGCGCCTTCGCTACTAAAAAGACGAGCGATAGCATCTCCAAGTCCCGATCCACCGCCCGTGATGTGAGCAATTTTGCCTTCAAGCCTGCCTGCCATATGAGATCTCCATACTTCGTTCTGCATTCCCGGTGTGCCGGTACGATTAACTTTCGGTGATTATTATCTAAACAATGAATCTAGAGTCGATTCTAATTCGAGTTTCTAGTGCCGTGAAAGCAACTGAGCCGTAATATTGGCGTTAAATGTCTTCAGAAAACAAAAAACGGCGAAACTCGCGACAGCGTTCCACGAAATCTCGATCAAAGGCCCATCTGCAATCTAAAGCAGATAAAAAGTCTAGCGCCACAAAAAAACCCGACAAGGGACGCAGACCGACCGTATACCCGATGAATTTCGCTGGGCCGATGCGTCGCCTTTATGCGTTTACTATAGATTTTGGACTCATCATGATGATCATTTATGCCGTTGCGCCCGCCGCAAACGGTGCAATGTTCAACCAAGAAGCAGCGCCACAAGATCTCATATTCTTTTTCGGTTATTTCATCATTCCAACCATTATTTGGGGGCGTACTCCTGGCAAATGGGTCGCAGGGATAGTAGTGGTTGACTCGGCAGGCCATACACCAGGCCCTGCCGCCATTCCCCGAGAGATGATCGGAAAGCTAGTATCTTACCTTGCCGTCGGAATCGGAATACTCTGGCTGATATTCGATCCAAAACGACAGGGCTGGCACGATAAAATCGCGGGGACTTACGTGGTTGACAACCCATATTCTGGTGGACCCCAATTTATGAAAGATTTTTTCAAGATCGGTGAAAAGAAGTCGAATGACAAGTCAGATACAAAGCCAAGTTCAGACTCATAACATGGTATTCAACAACAGACTTTCTGAGGTGTCAGAGAGTTTTATAACAATCTAAAGGAAGCCCTAATGGCAATTTCTCGAAAAGTTCGAGAACAGATGAACGACAGTTCGTGGATCCGACGAATGTTCGAAGAAGGCATCGAACTCCGCAAAATTCACGGTGCCAAAAATGTATTCGATCTATCATTGGGGAATCCATTACTGGAGCCACCCGATGAGTTCCGTGCTGAATTGGCCCGCCTGTTGGCCAACGAAGCACCTGGAACCCACCGCTACATGCCAAATGGCGGATTCCCTGAAGTGAGAGCCAGCGTTGCCGAAGTCCTGGCCGAAGAATCAGATGTTCCGATAACCGGAGATGAGATCCTGATGACGGTTGGCGCTGCCGGAGCGATCAATACGATCCTACGATCCATCCTTGATCAAAATGATGAAGTAGTACTAATAGCGCCTTACTTCGCCGAATACATTTTTTACGTTCAACACCAAACTGGCGTAGTAAAAGAAGCGCAGTGCGATGAAAACTGGCTACCGGATATTGAATCACTTGAGGCTGCAATCGGGCCACGCACGAGAGCCGTAATCATCAATTCTCCGAATAACCCAACAGGTGTCATTTATCCTGAGTCATCAATCGCGGCAATCGCAACTGCGCTACAGCGGGCGGAAGAAAAATACGGAATCGAGATATACCTGATCTCCGATGAACCCTACAGAAAACTTATATACAGTGACGCGCCCTACCCGTTCATCTTCGACCACCATAAGCGTTCCGTGGTGGCAACATCCCATTCAAAAGACCTGGGGCTTGCAGGAGAACGTATCGGGTACGCTGCGGTAAATCCTTACGATCCTGGTAAAAACGATCTCATGGACGCTATGAACTTCTCTCTACGCACACTTGGATTTGTGAACGCGCCCGCCCTCATGCAACGAGCGGTCGCGGGTATTCAACGAGCCACTGTCGATATCGACATCTACCGAAAAAAACGTGACCTGCTCCACGGAGCGCTCACCGATATCGGTTACGAATGTGTAAAGCCTGATGGGGCCTTTTACCTATTCCCAAAATCTCCGATTCCGGATGAAACAGATTTCGTCGCACAACTGCAAAAAGAACTAGTGCTCGTAGTCCCAGGCGTCGGGTTCGGCACTCCCGGATTCTTTCGGGCTTCGTACTGCGTTGACGATTGGGTTATTGAAGGATCGATCGAAGGGTTCCGAAAAGTTTTTCAAAAGACTAGCGAATAAAGAATCGCGTATCACCGAATTAATCATCGACCTGCTTTAAAGGTTCCTTGAGCCCAGATCCAGTAACTGGCACGCAAACGTTTGAGTCCAGTTCTATCTCACCCGATTCGATCAGGCTTTCGAGTCCGGCAAATGCGCCCGCAGAAGTCATCTCAGAAAACAGGCCTTCGGACGAGGAAAGTCGTTTCTGCCACGCGCTCAGGGATTCTTCTGAAACAGTGATAGCGCTTCCAACAGTCAACTTAATTGTTTCGAGCATTTCCGCGAGACGAGGTGGTTTCGATACAGCAATTCCTGATGCATCAGTCGGCAAAGCATCACGGTGAGACCAGACCTCCCCATTGAAAGCAGCGACCAGAGGTCGGACCGCATGCGCCTGAACACAATGAAATTTCGGAATCTTAGCGATCACTCCAGCGGCTAACAATTCCCGGTATCCACGAACCATGCCAATTAGAAGAGATCCATTACCTACCGGCAGCACCACATGGTCAATATCATCGCCTAAAACATCTACGATCTCATAGCTAACAGCTTTCATACCTTCCGAAAAATAAGGGCTTAGGTTATGAGATAAATAGCAAAGTTTACGTTCCCTGACGAATTCTTCGGCAGCGTCCGTGCTCGCCTGTCTTGGTCCATCGATTTTATGGAGACTCGCACCAAATATCTGTATCTGATCCAGCTTGCCAGCGGCTGCACTGGATGGTGCGAAAACATGGGCCTTCATTCCGGCTGCAGCTGCATAAGCCGAAAGTGAAGCTCCTGCATTTCCAGAAGAATCCTCGATAAATTCGGTAACACCTAAATCGCGCCCTATCGTCGTGAGAACTACAGAGCCGCGATCTTTGAAGGAACCGGTTGGGGCCATAAATTCAAACTTCGCCCATAGAGATTTCAACCCAAGTGATTCTCCTGTTTTCTCAAGCAAAACAACTGGGGTGTCACCCTCACCAAGCGAATTCGATAGTGCGGGGTCATCCATGGGCAATCTTGGTGTGATCCCATCAGGAGCGTCTAAATATTCAACCTTAAATAGGCCTCCACAAACTTCACAATACAGATCTTTCACTGACGGTTCACGGGTCGACGAACAGTCGACGCAGCAAAGCAGGTGATTAAAAGCGTTCAAACTAAATCCCCATTCTCAGTTTTTGCGGCAACATTTTCCGACATAACAGTGGCAGGGTCTTTCTCCCCAACGGACGGTCGGAACCGAACTCCTGATCTGGCGAGTCCGCCGCCAATGCCGACTGCGTGGCCATCCGCCCGCCAACATGATGCACCAGACAACAACCCTCCCGGTTCGAACCGTACAACACTCATACCACCGCCAATTGCGTTGACCGGCATGACTCGATGTCCCTTTTCAGCAACCTGATCCATCACAAGTTCGGAAATGCCCGTCTCGAGCTCAACCTCCTGCCCTTGCGTCCAAACACGCGGCGCTTCTACAGCCTCCTGTACGCTCATCTCGTGATCAATAAGGTTCACAATCGCCTGAAATACGGAAGTAAATATGCGAACTCCCCCAGGCAATCCAACTGCGAATTCTGGTAGTCCTTCACGCATTACGATCACTGGTGACATGCTGCTCGTGACCCGCTTGCCAGGCTGAACAGAAAGAGCATGCCCTGGATGTGGGTCGAACATCTGTTGAGTGTTGTTAAGCAGCATGCCGGTTCCTGGCACGGTTACTTTAGACCCAAAAAGTTCATTAATAGTTTGAGTTGCAGCGACAAAATTCCCGTCCAGATCGGCAACCGTGATATGCGTCGTATGATCAGGTTCATTCGATCCAGGGTCAATCTCGGGTGATGCTTTGTCCATATCAAGGTTGTCTATGAAGTCTTCTACATGGTGTTTCGCTATCAAACGATCGACAGGCACCTCGACGTAATCAGGATCACCCGTGTAGCGATTACGGTCCGCAAATGCCTTTTTCATCGACTCAAGTAATAGATGGATTGAATCAGCGGTGCCAAACCCCATTTTGGCTACTTCAAATTTTTCGACGATGTTGAGCATCTCCGCGATGTGAACACCCGCAGCCGAAGGAGGCGGCGGAGCAAATAACTCGTATCCCCGGTACTCAGCCTTAACGGGATTTCGACGAATAGTTTTATAGCCTGCAAGATCCTCCAAGGTAATAATCCCACCATTACGTCCCAAATAGTCACAGACGATCTCACCAAGCGGTCCGTTATACAGATAATCAGATCCTTGCTGGGCTATAGCCTGAAGCGTCAACGCGTAATCAGAACGGTCGACAAGTTCACCTGGCTTCAACGCGATCCCATCTGGCATATAAGTAGAAGCTGTTTCTGGAAATCTGCTGATTACATCTTCCACCTGAACAACGGTTTCACTGAGGTAACCGCTTGCTTTGAAACCACGAGCGGCAAACCGAATCGCAGGCTCCAACACCTGGTCCAACGGGAGTGTCCCCCAGGTCTCAAGCGCTTCGGTCCATGCTTTGAGGTTGCCAGGTACGCCGATCGACAGATAGCCCATCGAACTAACGTCGCCAACACTTTTCAAATAATCCGGACCAGAGGCAGCAATTGGCTTGTACATATCTTCGGTAGATGCAGCGGGTGCAGTGGCGTAGCCGTCTATAACATGGTGCTCTCCATTGGCGAGCCTCAGGTTCATATGCCCCGCACCGAATATACCCACCATCATCGGCTCAACAACCGAAAGGGCAAATAAGGCTGCTATCGCCGCGTCGATAGCGTTACCACCCGCAAGAAGCATCTCGGATCCTGCCGCAGAACCAAGAGGGTGATTAGTAACGACCATACCTCGAGATCCTAATGCCGCGCGTTTTTCTATTTGAAATGTCGTACCGGCACGAGATCGCCATTTGGATGTGGTCATTAATTCCTGCTCAATGATAGTTGTGATCACCGGATTG
>CAJWJL010000161.1:0-5264 GCA_913042135.1 uncultured Chloroflexota bacterium
CGCCAAGGGCTGCACTGACGTAAAGTGCCTTCAGCAGTGATCGTGAGATCTCCAGTACGTTTCTTCGGTTGCTCGAATCACCTTGTTCATCAGACAGGTACACAGTCAAAAATGTCGGAAGCATGACGAATCCGCAAGGGTTTACCGTTGCTACCATCCCAGCAGCGAACGCGAATCCAAGCGGCAGGAATGAACCGATGTTGCCAACGAATCCTGAACTATTAGATGAGTAATTCAAAGCCTTTCCGATAAAACTATTCGACCCGGGCCCTACCAACAGGCCTGCGACCAATGAGAGTGTGGTGATTAGTAACGCGACAAACACTGGTAAAGGTAGGTTTTTAGCGTTGAATCCACTTTGTTTTTGTGTGATTTCGATACTGACTTTTGTCATTTGTAAACAGGATTGTTTTTGTTTCGTTTGAGCAAGAAGAACAGCGAAACGTCCTTATGTCAAGTTTCCCTGCGTATTGGGAAACAGGTGTTTCGGATTATATGTTTCGGTACTAAATTTATTGTGTGATTGCCAAGTTAGTGTCACGATAGCTATGTAATGTGAGGTTTCGCTTTCAGAACTTTTGTTGGCTGGTTGAAGACGGAACCGCCCACTATCATGGCACTGTTTCTTTGTCTTTAATCTAAGCCATATATCTGACTACCATTGACGAGATTTCATTTCGTTGGCTCTTAAGCACGCAAGCACACAACCTTTATTGATACCGCTTACTGAAGATCCCGTTAATCATAGGGTTGCTCAGATCGCTGTGCATATCGCTATTTCTGAATCTCGGTTGGAGAGAGACTTAAATAATCTACTAGCCAGGAGTGCTCGGTTTTCTGTAGTTAAAAGTAGTATCGGATATAACACTCCGTCTGATGTTCGCATTATTGATCAGGTCCCAGAGCAAATTTCATATCAGGAATTAGAGGCAACCCCTCAACCGAAGCTTTTATTTATTGGAGTTGAACGTTCAAGTGAAATGATGATGAAAGCAGTTAGTGCCGGTGCGTGGGCCTACGTAACTGCATCGATAAATGCTCAGGAACTGGAAGAAACTATTTGCTCTCTGGTGGAGCACCCCGGCAGTCCATTGTTGAAACAGGTGGCGTCGCGAAAAGATACTGCCGTTCAAGTCTTGCGAGAGTTATCTGACCGGCGAGATGTTAGGGCACGAACCGATAAGGTTGAGAATCGATTAACTGATCATCAAATGCGAATCCTTCAATTAGTTGCACAAGGAGAGACAAGTAAAGATATTGGTGAGTTAGTCGGATTGGGTGAGCAAACGATCAAGAATTACCTTGTTAAGATTTTCGAGAAGACAAACACTCGCAACCGCGCACATGCGGTTGCCTTTGCCGCTCAGAACGGATGGCTTTTACCTCTGGTTGACACCTAAGATTTGGGATTGACGTGTGTTCGAGTTTTGAACTTGAGCTGTGATAGAATAAAGTTTGATCTAACGTAAGATCGGTGGCGCGGGTAATTCCCGCGCCTTGTTGCGTGTGATCGTATTTTTATTACAAGCCCGATTCTAAAGTTGTTGAGTCGGTATGAAGAGGCGAGTAATTGACAACAGCGGAGACTCCACAGAGCACCCCTGAAAAGACAGGGGAAGATGAGACTCTGGCGCCTCTCGACCTGCGTTCGCTTTTCGTTGCTGGGGTCCATTTTGGGCATCCTTCCAAGCGGTGGAATCCGAAGATGAGCGAATACATCTTCGGGAAGCGATCACGTGCACACATCATCGACCTATCTAAGACACTCACTTCTTTAAATACCGCTAAGGAATTTATTGAAACGATTGTTGCTAAGGGTGGGGAGTGTTTGTTGGTCGGGACGAAGGCCCAGGCTCAAGGTGCCATTAACGAACAGGCCGACAGAGTCGGCGCCATGTACATCAACCAGCGATGGCTGGGTGGAATGATGACGAATTTTCAAACCATCCAAGCTCGGATCGAACGGTTAGTTTATTTGGAAGATGCCTTCGCCAAAGGCACTGTGGTCGCACAGACCAAGAGAGAATCTTTGATGTTGGCTGCTGAAGTTGAACGTTTGAATAAGTTCTTTGGTGGCATCAAAGAGATGGAAAAATTGCCTCAAGTTCTGTTTATTGTTGATATTGAAAAAGAACAAATTGCAGTAGCTGAAGCCAAAAAACTTGGTATTCCTATTGTGGCAATTGTTGATACTAATTGTGACCCTACCGAAGTTGACTATCCCATTCCTGGTAACGACGATTCTGTTCGTTCTATTACGTTGATCACTCGACACATTACCGAAGCGATCGCATCTGGGAAAGCAGCAGCCAAATTGGCTCGTGAAGAACGTATGGCTGCTGAGGCTGAGCTGGAGGCCCAAGAAGCCGCGGCTAGAGCAACAGCACAAGCTGCTGCCGCGGAGCGTGCAGCTAAAGAGGCGGCGGATTCTAAAAAAGCTGAGTCCAAGGCTCCTAAGGCTGAGTCCAAGGCTCCTAAGGCTGAGTCCAAGGCTCCTAAGGCTGAGTCCAAGGCTCCTAAGGCTGAGTCCAAGGCTCCTAAGGCTGAGTCCAAGGCTCCTAAGGCTGAGTCCAAGGCTCCTAAGGCTGAGTCCAAGGCTCCTAAGGCTGAGTCCAAGGCTCCTAAACCTAAAAGCAAATCGAAGGCAGCGGCAAAAAAAACCGCTTCTAAAAAAACTGCTACGTCAAAAACAGAAGCTAAAGCAGATGACTCAAAGTAGCTATCATCCGTGATAGCTACTTTGAAATATCTAGATAACTGTAGATTTTTTGTTACCAGTGAATAGTCTAAGAGGGTGCACAAGTGCCAGTTACAGCTGCACAAGTTAAAGAACTACGCGATAAGACGGGTGCCGGGATTATGGATTCTAAAAGGGCACTCGAAGAATCAGAAGGCGATATTGCAAAAGCTGAATCTATTTTGAATGCAAAAGGATTAGCTTCAGCCGCAAAAAAGGCAGACCGTTCGACATCCGAAGGTCTCGTGGTTTCTTATATTCATACTGGTGGACGTGTTGGGTCAATGGTTGAATTAAACTGTGAAACCGACTTTGTTGCCCGGACTGATGATTTCGGGATTCTAGGTCGCAATATTGCAATGCAGGTTGCAGCTATGAATCCTAGTTACCTAGATCGAGCTTCAATTCCTGAAGACGTTGAAGACGTTAAGGATGAGGAATTGTTAATTGAGCAGGAATACATTCGTGATTCAACTATGAAGATTACAGATCTAGTGAAAGAGTCGATAGGGAAACTTGGTGAGAATATTCGTATAAGACGCTTTTCTCGATTTGAACTTGGTGATTAGCCCGTGCAATAGAAGCCCGACAAATTAGTCGGGCTTTTTTTATAGAAGGTAATGAGTCATGGATCAACCAGAATACTCACGAGTAATTCTGAAAATGTCGGGAGAATCGTTTAAAGGTGAACGAGACTTCGGCATGGATGCTGGCACACTTAAATTCATTTCGTGTCAGATAAAAAGCATAGTTGATTTGGGTGTGGAAGTTGGGGTGGTTGTAGGGGGTGGCAATATCTGGCGTGGAGCCGATTACGAACAAACAGGTATGGATCGCTCGACCGCTGATTCCGCTGGAATGCTCGCTACGATAATGAACGCTCTCGCACTCCAAGACGCCCTTGAAAATGTTGGAGTGACTGTTAGGACGCAGTCAGCTATCGCAATGCCTTCGGTTGCAGAACCTTACATTCGCCGTCGGGCTATCAGACATTTACAAAAAGGTCGTGTTGTGATTTTCGCCGGAGGGACTGGCAATCCGTATATGACTACTGATACGGCGGCGGCGCTCCGTGCGTTAGAGATTGGCGCGAATGTTTTAGTTATGGCTAAAAATGGGATAGATGGCGTATACGATTCAGATCCCAGACATAACGTTGCGGCCAAGAAATATGAAAATTTGTCTCACCATCAAGCGCTTTCTCAGAGATTGGAAGCCCTGGACAGTACTGCGTTGTCATTGTGTATGGACAACTCTTTGCCAATAGTTGTTTTTGATATTTTCAAATCAGGGAATCTTGCTTTGATCATTTCAGGTGAACATGTGGGCACCTTGATTCATGATGGTGGAACTAGTGCGTAAGGTATTCTCTCGGTAGGTGATTACTGCACGTTTAAAATAGTGAATATGGGTTGCTAGTTGCACTTTTTATGACAGTGTAAGAGCATGTTCTATCATCTTTTTAGTCACCCTGGGGGGATTCAACATGTTGCAACAAACTCTCGATGACGCGAAAAAACATATGTCAGATACCGTTGAGGCGCTGAAGCGTGAGTTGATAGGTGTTCGAACTGGCCGTGCTTCGACTGGTCTGGTGGAGAATCTCAGGATTGATTACTTTGGCAGTGAGCTACCGCTTAACCAACTCGCTCAGATTAATGTTGGTGACGCACGGTTATTGGTTATTCAGCCTTGGGATAAGAATGCGGTCGAACCAATTGTGAAAGCCATCCAGAACTCTGATTTGAGTATTTCACCGAACATTGATGGGGCGATCATTCGTTTGAATCTGCCACCGCTGACCGAAGAACGCAGGCGCGACCTTGTCAGATCATTAAAGTCCCGTGGTGAAGAGAGTAAGATTTCGATTCGCAGTAGCAGACGCGATGCCCAAGAC
Source organism: uncultured Chloroflexota bacterium (assembly GCA_913042135.1). Lineage (GTDB taxonomy): Bacteria > Chloroflexota > Dehalococcoidia > Lucifugimonadales > Lucifugimonadaceae > Lucifugimonas. Next base: position 4,635 of record CAJWJL010000161.1, read on the forward strand.
ATGATTCGCATGATTGAAAAAGAAGGAGATGCTTCCCAAGACGATTGTCAGCGTGCGCAAAAACAATTACAGAAATTAACAGACGATGCTGTTGCAGAGATTGATGTGGAGGCAGCGGCTAAAGAACAAGAGGTGATGCAGATTTAACTTTTATTTCTGTGTCTCATCAATCTGGATTAGCTCGTAGCATGAAAGCGGAAAACGAATCATTTAATAAAGGCGTTGAAACGGCAAGCAATACTCCGCGTCATGTTGCGATCATAATGGACGGAAACGGGCGCTGGGCAGATGCACGGGGATTAGACGTTTCTGAAGGGCACTACGCAGGATTTGAGAATCTCAGACGAGTTGTCGCTCACCTGTCAAATCGTGGGGTTGAACATCTTACGGTTTACGCGTTTTCAACCGAAAACTGGGATCGACCTGAGTCAGAAGTGAATGGAATCTTAGATTTAGCGATAGCGGTGATTGCACGCGAGGCCCAACAATTACACCAAAGCGGAATTCGAATCAGGCATTTAGGGCGAGTTGACCGGCTGTCTCCTGAGCTTCGTGGTGAACTGGAAAGGGCAGTTGAAATGACGGCTGGAAACGCCGGATTGGTACTTGGTATCGCTTTCGATTATGGGG
>CAJWJL010000162.1:0-5207 GCA_913042135.1 uncultured Chloroflexota bacterium
CGGCTACTTTGAGCTTGTCATTAGCAATACTCAACATCCTACCCATTCCTGCATTGGATGGCGGTCGAATATTCTTTGTGCTCGTTGAGATTGTTCGGCGTGGTAAGAAGATATCGCCCGAACGAGAGGGATTGGTACATTTTGTTGGATTCGCGTTGTTGATCGGATTAATTTCGGTTATTTCCGTCCAAGACGTAACACGTATCGTTCGAGGGGAATCGTTTTTCTAGTGGAACATGGCTGAGGATTTACCCGTGTCTAAGACTCTCAGGAACCAGCTGATCATCGCAGTGTTTTCTTCTGTGATGATTTCAATCCTCTGGATTATTGGCGATCTGCCCTTTTCGATGAATTACGCGTTAGCGTTTGTAATTACTGCTTTATGGGTGCCGGTATTACTGCGTCATAAACAGCGAGCGGGATCGATGTTTTGGAATGTGTTTTTTGGTCTCTTAGGGTTGGTGGTACTGTCAATAGTTGTTCGTGTTGCATGGCTAATTGGTCGAGGGTGAGCATCATCTGATGTGCTCAAAGGGTTTCGTGCACGGTAAAATTGTCTGAGTGGTCCCCATAAAATGCTTTATGGGTTATTTTGGAAACTGTTGACGGAATTTTAACTCGGAGTGGATGAACTGACTGCAAGACAGAAAACTTACCCTGTAAATGTTGGCGGGGTCATGATTGGTGGCGGTCATGATGTTGTCGTCCAGTCTATGACAGACACCGATACGGCCGATGTTGCTGCAACCGTCGCACAATCGAAATTGCTCGCTGATGCTGGAAGTGAAATCGTTCGCTTGACAGTTAATAATTCGGCCGCTGCTAAAGCGGTTCCCGAAGTCAGTAGGCGCTTGGCCGATGTCGGTTGTAATGTTCCTCTTGTCGGTGATTTTCATTTCATAGGTCATCGTTTGCTTCGAGATTTTCCAGAACTTGCCACAACGCTGGCCAAGTTTAGGATCAACCCCGGCAACGTGGGACGGGGTGTGAGGCACGATGAAAACTTCGCCACGTTTATTGATATAGCTAAAGATCTTGGCAAGCCTGTTCGTATCGGTGTGAATGCAGGGAGTCTGGATCCTGATCTTATAGCTTTGAAGATGGACGAAAACTCTCGGATATCGGAACCGTTGGATTCTGAACAAGTAGAAAATCAGGCCTTAGTGGAGAGCGCTCTAAAAAGTGCGGAGGCGGCTCTCGATATCGGACTGACACCTAATCAGATCATTATTTCCTGTAAAGTTTCACGTTTTCCGCAGATGGTTAGTGTTTATCGTGAGCTTTCCGAGCGGTCTGATTTCCCTTTGCACCTCGGTCTTACAGAAGCGGGTATGGGCCAAAAAGGAATAGTAGCCACTACGGCAGCCTTGAGCACGCTCCTTGAGCAAGGCATTGGAGATACGATTCGTGCTTCCTTAACTCCTGAAGTTGGGGGTGATAGGTCGACGGAAGTTCGGCTCTGCCAAGATATTCTTCAAGCAATTGGTCTTCGACGATTTCGACCAGCGGTCACAGCCTGTCCCGGTTGTGGTCGTACTACCTCAACATTGTTTCGTGAACTTGCACAGGATATTCAAGCTCATATCGATGAGAAGTTGCCTGAATGGCAAAGCCGTCATAAAGGTTCAGAAACTTTGCAAGTTGCTGTTATGGGGTGTGTCGTGAACGGTCCGGGTGAGTCGAGGGCAGCCAACATTGGCATCTCTCTTCCAGGTGCTGGCGAAGAGCCTAGAGCGCCGGTTTTTGTTGATGGAGAGCGGGTTAAATTACTGGCAGGTCCTAATATAGCCTCGGAATTTATTGAGATGGTTGAAAGCTATGTCGAGACGACTTATGGCGAGAGGTGACATGTATTTAATCGAGTTTAACCGACGTGCCGTAGGCTAGAATTTCAGATGCTCCTGTTGTGATCATTGAAGATTCATACCGGACGTTGACTACCGCATCTGCACCCTGCAGCTCTGCTTGCTCTACCATTCTTCTAGTTGCCATTTCGCGTGTTTCTGCCTGAAGCTTAGCGTACTCTGCTATTTCTCCACCGACTATATTTCGTAGTGCAGCCACAATGTCTCGACCTACATGTTTTGCTCGCACTGAATTTCCGCGTGCAATTCCTAATATTTCGGTGGTTTTGCGTGCAGGCACGTCAGGGGTAGTCGTGACGATCATTGGAGGAGTCCTTTTTGGATTGAGGGTACGATGTTTTGCAGTCCATTCATCCATACCTGTTGATTTGCAGATTAACAAATGTCAGTGGAAGTTACATCGCTGGTTGGATTCATTTGTTAAAGAGATTAGATCTGTTAGCTACATGCGCGTAACATATTGGATTCAAGGTTTTATGAATTTAATATGTTGTTTAACGGGTGCCGTGTAAAAGAAGGTTGAGTTGAAACTGAATTGGCATGAGATTGACCGTTTTTTGACCGGAGAAGCTTGGTCTGGCTCTCTTATAAGGAAGCATACGACCGAATTGGCTGACGTGATCGGACCTCGTTGGGGAGGATCCTCGCAGGATCGAATGACTGCTGAGTATATTAGTGGTGAAATGAAAACGGCTGGACTCGATCGTAGCGATATCGAACCCTTTGAAATCGATACATGGAATCATGGATCTGTTTCGATCACTTTGCCCGAAGATAATAATCGTAGAATCTCATCACTGCCCTTTCTGCGTTGCAAATCAATCGATTTAGTAACTCCGTTATTGGACGTTGGTCACGCAGCGGTACATGAGGTTGAAGAACTCAGAGCAACGATGAAAGGTGCGATCGTTCTCGCGTCGATTTCACCTGAACCTTTTACGTCAATTGAACCATTCACAGCTCGAATATCTCGGCTTGCCGACGCTGGCGCAGCAGCCATTATTGCGATAGAGCCTAAAAGCGGTGGGCGTATGGAATATACCAATTCCGATGAATGGTTAAATGTAGGTCCGCAAAAAGATGCGATAGCCGTGGTGAAAACCAGTTCAGAAGACGGAGCGTATTTGCGAAGGATTGCTCCAAATGAGCCATTGATAAGAGTATCAGTTGACTCTAAATATTTTGATTCTGAAGCTTACAATACCGTTGCGGAATTAGAGGGTGACCTTTATCCGGATCATCATCTGATTCTTGCTGGCCATCACGATACTGTTATAGGTACGCCTGGCGGTAACGATAATACGTCGGGGACCATAGGGGTTATGGAAACAGCACGGACATTGGCGGTTTTGCGCGATGTTCTAGGAGTCAGGCCAGGCATCTCGATTCGTTTTGCTACCTGGAGTGGAGAGGAACAACATCTACAGGGTTCACGGGCTTATGTTTCTCGTCATTATGCGGAAAATTCCCCTGAACGAGAAAATAAACCGCTGTTGAATATCAACTTGGATGAGCTTTCTACTGGTCATATGAAAGGAATTGTTCTGACTTTTCCACATCTACGAAAATTCATCCAAGGGCAATTGGATACCATGGACGATGGATTGAAGTGTCATGTCCTGTCTCACATGGACGCGCATTCCGATCATTTTCCGTTTGTTGAGCAAGCTATCGATGCAGCAATCACATGGCGGTGGCGCTTTTGGGGGAGACATAAGGATGCGAATTTTCATCACGAAACTGGAGATGCGGCTAATAAGCTGAATGTCCGTGAGTTGAAAGAATATGTAGGCCAGCTTGCAAGGCTTTTGCTTCGGCTATCCCATGTGCCACCAGATGATTGGCCTGTTAATCCAGTTACGATTTCTGAGGTCAATAGGATGATCGAACGTGACGCTGGTAGTAGTCATCCCACCTTCCATTAAGTTGTATCGCAAATGAGAGAACGTCATCACAGATCAAATAGTAAGCACCCTCGAACATGTACTTGCTCATCATGCCAAGCACGGAGAATACGGGCTGCTGGCCCCAAGTTGAAGAAGAAACGTAAACCAAAATCTCAAAGAGGTAAGGCGGGCAATAAAAAGGTAGTTGATTCTGCGATAGCAGATGCAATGGATATTCTGGGTTTTGCCGCTGAGACGGATAGTGATCAGGAAAATGAAAAATGATTAATTTGGATGGAGACAATATGGCTGAATCATCGTTAGCGAAAATTGGATTGATTGGTGCGGGATGGTGGGCCACCGCAAACCATTTGCCGGTACTTGCAAACAGAGATGATATCGAATTGGCTAGTGTTTGCCGTTTGGGCGCCGATGAGTTGTTACAGGTCAAAAATAAATTCGGATTTACTCATGCAACAGAAAATTATAGGGAGCTTCTTGAAACTCCGGGTCTAACTGGAGTTGTTGTCGCTTCACCACATACTTTGCATTTTGAACACGCGATGGCCGCGTTAAAGAAGGGTTATCACGTGATGTGTGAGAAACCTTTGACCACCAAAGCCACGGAGGCTCGTGAATTAGTTGCTGAAGCTGAACGTCAAGGTGTTCAGTTGGTTATCCCGTACGGGTGGCATTACAGTAAATTTATTCAGGAAGCAAAGCGACGCATGGATGAGAAAGCCGTCGGTGAGATCGAATATGTAATGTGCCATATGGCATCACCTATTCGATCGCTTCTTGAGGGCAAGCAATTTCTATCGGAATATGTTGGGGACAATATGTTTGAGCCGGAAGCTGATACATGGGCGGATCCTCAGGTGGCTGGTGGTGGTTATGCATTGGCGCAGATGTCTCATTCCGCAGGCCTTGCGTTTTGGCTGACGGGTCTTGAGGCACAGTCAGTTGCCGCGCTTATCTCATCTCCAACAAGCAGGGTCGAGTTATACGATGCGTTTTCAGTTAAGTTCAAGGGAGGAGCTATAGGATCGTTCAGTGGAGCTGGCTCTCTCCCAGACAACCAGCAGTTTCAACTTGATGTAAGAATTTTTGGATCTGAGGGCGTGATGACAATTGACTGTGACCGCCCGAGGCTAGAAGTATTACGACATGATGGCGATAACTATTCAATGAAACTTGACCCGGATGCAGGCGAATATTTTGGAGGTGGTCCCACTAATAATTTCGCTGACATCGTGACCGGTAAAACCAATATGAATTGGGCTCCTGGCTGGGCAGGCATGCGGGCTATCGAAATGATCGATGCAGCTTATAGTTCAGTGAAATCAGGTCAGCCAGTTCTGGTTTGATGTTCTAAGCTTGATTATGAGTGCTTTAACACATCGCTGATACTTTGTTTTGCTGAATTTAACGGAGACGTTTATTTTGTCTGATACTT
>CAJWJL010000163.1:0-5194 GCA_913042135.1 uncultured Chloroflexota bacterium
ATCCCATCAGTATTTATTTTGCCTGAAAGTAATCCAGCAGCAAGGGGCAAATAGGGTATAACTGCAACTCCAAGCGCTCTGCATGCAGGAATCATTTCGGCTTCCGCTGAGCGAGTCATCATCGAGTAGGCGAATTGAGAAGCTGAAAAACCTACAAGATTGTTCGCTTTCGACGTCCAGAATCCATCAACGAAACGCCAGGACTCGAAATTACAGCCGGCAGTGTAAAGAATCTTACCCTGCGTAACTAGAGCATCGAGTGCCCGCAGTGTTTCTTCCATTGGCATGCGCGGATCAGGTCGATGAATCATGTATACGTCAATGTAGTCGGTCTGTAGTCGCTGGAGGCTTTCTTCAACCGACCTCATGATGAATTTACGCGATCCACCGAAATTGTTAGGTCCCTGTCGACGCATGCTACCGAATTTAGTTCCTATCAGCATTTCACCGCGTCGACCCTTGAGTGCATGTCCTATGTACTGTTCAGATACACCCTGCGCATAGACATTCGACGTATCTATAAAGTTGATTCCGTGATCAATGGCAGCGTGAATTATTGCTGCTGCTTCAGCACGGTCACGCCGGCCCGGTTCTCCGAAACTATTTGCTCCAAGACCTATTTCAGATACTTCTAAACCAGAGTTGCCCAGGTGCCTATATTGCATCAAGATTCATCCCGATATTTTTGTTTATTACTTGAGTTTTGCGTATCGCCAGAAGATTATAATCCGGTACATTTTTCAAATAGCAAGATCGTTTCAATCAACGGACATTAAATGGCACGAAAAAACCAACCGAATCTAGTCTATATTTTCACTGATCAGCAACGAGCTGACACCATGTCAGCCTACGGCAACGACTGGATCCAGACTCCGAATTTGAATCGTCTTTCTGAAGGTAGCATCGTCTTTGAAAACGCATATGTTAGCGCTCCAATATGCACTCCCTCTAGAGCTACTCAGATGACCGGGCTATGGCCTCATACAAACGGGTGCACAAAAAACAATATACCGCTGGCCGACGACATAAAAACTTTCGCCGAGTTTTTCCCTGATGATTACCACACTGCTTATTACGGTAAGTGGCATCTGGGAGACGAAGTCATAAAACGAAGAGGATGGGATGAATGGCATTCGATTGAGGACCAATACAGGGTCTGGTCGACCAAAGAGGATAATAATGAAATCCTAAGTGATTACCATCACTATCTGATATCTCAAGGGTACAAGCCAGATAAGGAATCCAGCGGCAAGATGGTTTTCTCAAGGTCCTTTGCCGCCCAGTTACCCGAGGAGCATACCAAAGCGTCATATCTAGGTCGCAAAGTCAGCGAATTCATAGATCACAACAAGGGAAACCCGTTCGCTATATGTGTCAACTTCTTCGAACCACATCCTCCATACACGGGACCATTTGACGATCTTTATGAACCTGATGATATCCCTCAAACTCCTGTTTTCAGAGTAGATCCTCCAGTTGACGCTTCGAGAATGTCCACCCTTATGGCGGAGGACCAAGCTAGAAAGGGATTCTTTATTAACCAAGATCATGAGACATCAATACCTAAAACCGATGATGAATTCAATGGGCCGCAGACTAATTCCGAGAAAGAGTTTCGAAAGATTCAAGCAAATTACTACGGTCTTGTAACGCTCATGGACAAGGCAGTAGGACAAATACTCGATGCAATAGAAAAAGCCGGAATCAGTGAAGAAACTATCGTGGTTTTCACGTCTGAACACGGAGATCAGATGGGAGACCACAACTTTTTTCACAAGATAGTCATGTACGAACAGTCAGCCAAAGTACCTATGTTGGTTCGCGTCCCATGGTTAGAAAGTTACCGGGTCAAGGGACGGTACTCTCATATCGACACAATCCCAACGTTGCTGGAGTTAATGGGGCACGAGATTCCTGACCATTTACAGGGCCAATCCCGCATGGAAGATATGGAGACGAAACAATCTCTCGAAGAAAACGACGTATACCTCGATTGGAATGGAAGAAGCGTTGATCAGACATTCCCGTTAAGCGAGCTAGAACGAATGAGAGAGATACCACACCGCTGTGTAATAACAGGGGATGGCTGGAAATTGAATTTATCAGTGGGAGATCAGTCAGAACTATACGATTTGAACAGTGACCCTTACGAACAAGTGAATCTTTACGACAACGTTAAATTTTCTGGCAAAGTCCTCGAGTTAGCACACAAAATAAGGAAGTGGCAGCTTGAAACCGGTGACACCGCATTAATTCCGGAGGTCTATCCTGGCGTGGGTTTCGTTGAAGGTATGCGCTAGGGCGGAACTAACCGAAATCAATAACTACGGTATATCCAAATCTGTTTCAGGAGTTGCGGACCAGTCATCCTTCGATAGACCATCGTAATCGAACTTGACTACACCATCTTTGATGGTCAACTGGTTTATAAGACGGCCATCCGCTTTCATAATGCGATAACCAGTTGGGCCTGAATCTGAAAGCCCGGCCGGACGGTCCTGAAATTCCAAAACCGAAATATCGGCTGATGCTCCAGGTGTCAGAGTGCCGATTTCAGTGTGGTTTATCCACTTTGCAGGTTCCCAAGTCGAACGGGCGACTACTTCCTGTATAGGCATTCCCATGGCAAGGAATTTGCTCATGACTTCTGTCATCTGGGCTCTAGAAGTGTGCAGACTCATTCGATGCATGTCTGTTGAAATCGTATCTGGTGGGAAGCCCTGGTCTAAAGCAGGTTGCGCCATAGAAAATGAGAAAGAGTTATTACCGTGTCCCACATCGAACTTGACACCACGTGCCCGGGCATCGATGTAAGACTGTTTGACCTTGCCATCATTTCCTATCATTGGTTTCCCGTATCCAAAGCAATGCGTCGTACCGTCCCCGGGGCGTAGCCGTTCGAGCATTTCGTCGAATGGGCGGGTCGGCTTGCTGTTTTGATCAACGAGGCAGAAAGATCCTGATAATCGAGCCGCTTCAACTCCTCTGTCAATGGATTCCCATCCGCGCCCACCAAAATGCGCCACTTTTACCCCAACCAAAATATCAGACCGTTGCCTGATTTTTGCGGCAGTCAACTCAGCGTCCATATCGTCTATATCTTGTTCAACATCACCTTCCATTCCCTGACCGACAATGTTGAGAAGCGCAAACACCCTTACAGCTGACTTCTGAATCACATCTCGATTGAACGCGTCAAATGTCCTCCATCCGGATCCTCCACAGTCAACCATTGTGGTAACACCATACGGAAAACACATTTCTTCAGGAAACATTGCACCGGAAAATCCAGTGCAGTGTGCGTGGATATCGATCAAACCAGGCGTCACCCACATCCCTGTCGCGTCTATCACACGTCGACCCTGTGATTCTGGAATATTTGGTTCTACGGCACCGACAACCCGACCTGCAACCCCTACGTCCATTAATGAGTCAACATTATTAGCAGCATCTATAACGTGACCGCCTTTTATGACGAGATCAAAGTTTGGCATATCTTCAAAATCCTTTTTAGGGTAAGGGAGGTTATTTATGTCGAATTGCAAAAACCATTAGCGATCGAAAGTAAACAGTTTAATCAGTCACGTAATTGTCGTAGGCGAGGATCGGTTCGGTCACGGATCCAATCTCCAAGGAAGTTCATCGCCATAACAGTCAGGAATATACCAAGGCCCGGGAAAAACGAGACCCACCAGGCATCATCCAGAGTGTCTCGACCGTCACTGATCATCTGGCCCCAGGATGGAACGTTAGCCGGAATACCGACTCCTAGGAAACTTAATGATGCTTCTGTCAGTATCAGGCCACCAACCCTGAGGCTGGCCAAAACGAGTAAAAGATTGCTCACTCCGGGAAATATATGTTTGTACATTAAACGTATATCTGATGCGCCGGCTACACGGGCTGCCAGTACATAGTCCCGAGTCTTCAAGCTAAGAACTTCAGCCCTGACATTTCGGACAAGACCTACCCAAGTCAACATGATAAGGAGGATCATCATAATGAACACTCCCTGTCCAATTGTTATTGAGACCACCAGTGCAATGAGTAAGAACGGAAGGGCATTCCAGACATCAACAAACCTCGTCATAAGTTCGTCGAATAATCCGCCGTAAAACCCGGTTGTTATGCCAGCCCACGCCCCCAGAATAGTGCCACTGATCATTGATACCAATGCTACTGAAAGCGAAATGCGTGCCCCGTAGACCACTCTACTGAACACATCGCGACCGTATTTATCAGCTCCAAGGATATGTGGTTTTTCGATCTTGCTGCCTACGCGATCATTCTCGTAATAATCTGTATACCAGAAGGGTTTCGCAAGACTGCTTCTAAGGGCCTGATCGTTAGGATCATTAGGCGCAATCAAAGGTGAAAAAGCTGCAAAGACCGCCAGTACAAACAGAACAACGGCCGGAATTACTGGCCAGCGTCTCACGAAGTTCCAAGATCTATAAAAAGGTCTCAGGATCGAATTAACTATCGTAACGACAGGATGTATAGATTCGGTTTGACCGGTCATGAGTAACGAATCCTTGGGTCGACGACTGCATACATCAAGTCAGCCACCAAGCTCATAAACAGATAAAGGAATGTAAACAAGAACACAGTGCCGGTGATCATCATGAAATCATTTTGATTAACAGCTTCAACAGCCACACGACCTACGCCTGGCCATGCAAAGATAACTTCGACTAGGACCGCTCCGTCCATGAATCCAGCGAGCAGTAATGCAGCAATGGTAAGTGGCTGAATCAGCGCATTTCTAAGTGCATGTTTCCAGACCACCATCCTGTTGGATACGCCCTTAGCTCTGGCTAGCTTTATATATTCGGAGTCCAATACTTCCAGCATGGCCGATCGGGTGATACGCATGTACCCCGCCATCGGTCCCCAGCCCAATACCAAGACCGGCAATATGTAATGTTTAGCTTGTTCGAAAAATGGCAGGTTGTGTCCTTTCCCAAACACTGGGAGCCAACCAAGGTAAACAGCAAATATCCAGATACCTACCAACCCTATCCAGAAGGCCGGTAAAGACTGCCCGGCTAACGCCAGGCCGCGAGCCGAATAATCAAGAAGAGAACCTCGTTTTAACGCCGAAAGTATCCCCAGCGGCACACCTGTTATAGTTCCAAAAATCCACGCGATACCGGCCAATTGAGCTGTAGCCGCCCATTTCTCTCCAACGATA
>CAJWJL010000164.1:0-5167 GCA_913042135.1 uncultured Chloroflexota bacterium
GCCATTGTTGCTGCAGCCAAGATCGGTTATCCCGCAGTCGTACGTCCGGCTTATACGCTTGGTGGCACAGGGGGTGGTATTGCACAAAATGAAAATGAACTTCGCAATATTGCAAGTGGTGGAATTGCGGCTAGCAAAGTTGGGCAGGTGCTAATTGAACGCTCTCTTCTTGGCTGGAAAGAGATTGAGTACGAAGTGATGCGAGACGGCGAGGGCAATGTAATCACGATTTGCAACATGGAAAACCTAGATCCGATGGGCGTACATACGGGTGATTCTATTGTTGTTGCACCCAGCCAGACGCTGAATGACAAGGATTACCAGCGGCTTCGTACGGCCTCTCTGAACATTATTACAGGGCTTGATATCAAAGGTGGTTGCAACGTTCAATTGGCATACCGTCCTTCCAAAATGGTGGCCGACACGCTTGGTGAAGGGTCAGGGTATGACGATGAAGGCTCTATGTATTACGTTATTGAGGTTAATCCGCGAGTGAGTCGATCTTCTGCGTTGGCTTCAAAAGCGACCGGTTACCCCATTGCAAGGGTTGCGGCCAAAATTGCTCTTGGCAAAACACTTGACCAGATATCAAATGCTGTGACTGAGAAAACTACAGCTGCATTTGAGCCTGCACTCGATTATTGTGTTGTAAAAATTCCCCGTTGGCCATTCGACAAATTCCCTACAGGCGATCGCACTCTTGGAACTCAAATGAAGGCTACGGGCGAAGTCATGGCAATCGACCGTACATTTGAGGCTGCACTACAGAAGGCAATCCGATCTCTTGAGAATGGGCGCGGTTCTCTTTTGTGGGAGGATCCTAATTGGATGGGTGATGGACCTTCCCAACTTCTTGCGGATGACGATCGTTTGTGGAAATTAGCAGCTGTGCTGCGCGCTGGACGATCCGCAGAGTCGGTATCCCTTGAGACAGGTATAGATCCTTGGTTCTCACGTGCTCTTTCGAGAATTATTGAAATGGAACGTCAACTGTTGGCCGAAGAGCTGACGCCTGATTTAATGCGTAAGGCAAAGCGAATGGGTTTTTCCGATGCTCAAATCGGATCGCTTGCGGATTATCTCCCCGAGCAGGTGAGGTCAATGCGGAAGGGGTGGGGATTAAAACCCGTATACAAAATGGTAGATACCTGTGCAGGTGAGTTTGAGGCAGTTACTCCGTATTTTTATTCAACGTATGAACAAGAGAACGAGGCTGTTTCATCGGAGGATACTGTTGCGGTTGTTTTGGGAAGTGGTCCGATCAGGATAGGCCAAGGTATTGAATTTGATTATTGTTCTGTTCACGCTGCAATAGCCCTGCAGGAGTCGGGTATCAAGGCTGTGATGGTCAATTCAAATCCTGAAACTGTTTCGACTGATTTCGATACATCTGACCGTTTGTATTTTGAGCCACTCGATGAGGAAAGCGTGCGAGATATTATCGAAAATGAAGGAGAAGGGCACTCAACTCCTGCATCTATGGTCCAATTTGGTGGGCAGACGGCTATAAATCTTTCGCAATTGTTGGGTGTTGCTGGACTTCCCATACTTGGATCTAGCCCTGATGTGATCGACTTGGCATCAGATCGTGGCCGTTTTGAAATGTTGACGGCTCGTTATGGGCTACCCCAACCACCTGGTGGGATGGCGTCTGATGTGGGAGTTGCTCTTGAAATAGCGGAAAATGTCGGATACCCAGTATTAGTTCGACCAAGTTATGTTCTAGGTGGCAGAGCAATGGAGATTGTTCAAACTTCATCTGAGCTGCATCGGTATTTCGAAACAGCATTGAGAGAATTCCCCGATCAGACTATTTTGATCGATCATTATTTAACTGGGTTGGAAGTTGAAGTCGATGCCGTGTGTGATGGTGAAGATGTATTGATTCCCGGAATCATGCAACACATAGAGCGGGCGGGAGTTCACTCTGGTGATTCCATGGCTGTATACCCAGCACAATCATTGACTGAGGCTGAGGTCCAAAAAATTGTTGATTACACTCGAAGGGTCGGACTTGCACTTGGGATCGTTGGTTTAATGAACATCCAGTTCATCGTTACTGGCGGTGGTACATATCGTGGTTTTAATGGTGATCACCATAGAGATGATTCCGGAGATGCGGAGGTCTACATTATTGAGGTTAATCCTAGATCATCTCGGACTATTCCGTTTATATCCAAAGTCACCCGTATACCTATGGTTCGTATAGCCACCGAGGTCATGCAAGGGAGAACCATTAAGGAGCAGGGATACACAACTGGACTTGCCAAAGAGCAAAATTTGATTGCAGTAAAAGCTCCTGTGTTTTCAATGTCTAAGTTAGCCGGTGTCGATACCTTCCTGGGTCCAGAGATGAAGTCTACTGGTGAAGTGATGGGTATTGACCAAACGTTCGATGGAGCGATAACAAAGGCATTGCTTGCATCGGGACTTAACGTTCCAGAAGGAGGAGCGGTACTGTTGAGCATTGCTGATCCTGATAAGTCTGATTCAGCTGGTCTTGTTCGTTTGCTCGATCAAGGAGGGCACAAAATTTATGCGACGAGTGGTACGGCGAATATGATCCGTTTGATGGGAGTAGATGTCACTGAGGTTGAAAAACGCTTGCAGGGTGGGAGAGGTCGTACAGTCGTTGATATTATCGAAGATGGAACCGTGAGCGCTGTAGTCAACACTGTCACCGGTGATCGATCTACATTGCAGGATGGCTTTCATATTCGTAGAGCAGCGGTCATGCAACGTATTCCATGCTTCACCTCTATAGATACGGCTCGCTGTGCGATTGAATCAGAGGGGGCATTGGGGGAAGACTTGCAGAGCCAGGGCTATAGCGTCAAGACTTTGGCTGAGTACCTTGGTGACGCGTAGGTTGTCTGGATTTGGTTGATTGTAGTCGGATTTTTGACTCTGGATATTTAATGAATTGCTTCCTGTATTTATTCAACAGTGTTAAATTTTTGAAGCGCTTACCGACAACCATACCCTTGGGACGGTTTTGAGTTCCATTTCTGTCCAGATCTGTGCGAGGCCTTTTTGCAGTGACTCGCGTCCTTTATTTAATGGCACCCCAGGCATTACACCTTCAATCCAATCGGAGAAACCAGATATTTGGTGCCACCCTTCGTGGGGAACTTCGACCCGATTTAAGTCATTTACTAATACTTTTAGTCCGGCGGATTCTACAAGATCGATATATTGGTTGGCCGTTAGTTGAACGCGTGATTCGACCTTACTAGATTTTTTTGGTGAAAGGCCATGCTCACGTTTTAATATTCGTAGCGAACGCATCATCCATTTTCGGAAGAACTCATGGCTATCCTCTGGGTGAGAACCTTCAAAGAAAGATGTATTGAATGCAAATATGCCTTGGGGAGTTAGCTTTTCTTTGATTTGCTTTACAAGTTTTGCTTTGTCTGGCACATAGTGAATTGAATTGCAGTAAACGATAGCGTCTACACGTTCTTTGACAGCGTCTGTTAGATTTTGGGCTTCTGAATGTACGTAGTTAACGACTAGTTCTTTGCGTTCACCAATTTCTTCTGCCGCTGCTTTTAAGGCTGTAGTTGAGTGATCGACAGCATAAATTACGGTGTCTTTAGCGGATTGAAGACGTTCCAAAATTAATTTTGTAACTCCCCCAGTACCACATCCCAAGTCGACTATTTTTCGTTGTTTACCAACTTCTGCAAGATCAAGAAGGCGTACATTGACCTTCGTGTAAAAAGGGAGGTAGGAAAAGCTCGTGAAGTTGTATTCTTCGCTGGCTGTGTCCAAACTCGTACCTCATCAATTGCTGCAGCGGCATTGCTGACTATAATCCGTAGATTGAAAAGTGTTGTATCGCTTTGAATGCAACATCTAAATTCTATCAGAGACATTTTTTCTTATACCAGTGACATAAAGCATTGTCGGATATACATCTTTTTAGAAATATTTTGCTCATGATATGTATTGCATTGGTGGTTGCTTGCGATGACGGTGGAAACAGTGACGTGCCACTCATATTTGTTGCTGCTTCACTATCTGATGTGGTTGTGGAGGCTGGTGACTTGTATGAGGCGGAGACAGGGAATCGTGTTGAATTTAGTTTTGGTGGTTCGATTATGTTGGCAAATCAGATCGCAGAGTTTGGCGCACCGGCAGATGGCTTTTTTTTTGTCGGAGACAACCCAGTCCTAATTCTTAGAGAAGCTGGGATGTATTCGGATGACAATTTAATGATTGGGCTGGCTAACAAACTCGTTGCCATAGCTCCTTCAGATCAGGAAGCTTTAACTTCTTTGGGAGAACTTGTCGAGCAGGCACCGCGCGTAGCACTTGGTGATCCCAGTTTGGCTCCAGTTGGCATATTCACCAGGGAGGCTTTTGAATCAGTCGACCTATGGGAGGATGTTTCCAAGGATGCCATATTTGCTTTGGACACTCGAGCTGCTATGGCTGCCGTTCAGTCAGGCAATGCTGATTATGGGATTGTCTACAAAACTGATGCTATTAGCTCAGATGCCGTGTTAATTGTCTATGAGATCCAAGAAATATACCCAGCCATCGAATATGTTGGCGGAAAGATTGCTGAAGCCTCCCAGTCTGAAGCTGCCGCTGAATTTTTGAAGTTTGTTGCTTCCTCGCCCAAAACCCGTAATCTATTTGTGATGGCTGGTTTTAATTTTGATTCTCCTGTCACAAATAACCCTTGAGCGGCCGATCCTTTAGGACCTTTTTTCTATGATGTTCGACATCCCAATAGTTGCACTTTCTCTCCAGATTGCTTTGGTGGCGACTGGTTTGACGTTGCCCATTGGACTAATAACGGCGTGGTTGTTGGTCAGGAAAAATTTTCGAGGTAAGTTTCTCCTTGATGTTTTTGTCTCTCTTCCACTAGCTTTGCCTCCGGTTGTTGTTGGATATGTGTTGTTGTGGCTTGTTGGTTCACACGGTTGGGTTGGGCAGATCAGTCAAGGGTTATTCGGCTCAACTCTCGCCTTCACATGGTTTGCGGCTGTTTTGGCGTCGTCAGTAGTGTCTTTTCCGCTTGTAGTGAGATCGTTCACAGTCGCTCTGGCTGGGGTTGACCCTAATTTGGAAGTGGCAGCGAAAGGTCTAGGTGCAGGATCATTACGTACTTTTTTGACCGTAACCTTGCCACTAGCTCAAAGGGGTGTGATAGCGG
>CAJWJL010000165.1:0-5055 GCA_913042135.1 uncultured Chloroflexota bacterium
TGGTTCTATCATCGTCCGCAACCGTTTCTGAGATCTTATGTTTCGTAGGCTGTCTTGTTGCTACTAAAAGGATGATAGCGATGATCGCAGCGCCCGTGAATGTAGGAAAAGTTCCGTGATACGAGCCGCTTAAGTCATATATTAATCCTGCGCCTACAGCTCCAAGAGCTTGCCCTCCGCTGACAAAAGGTTCTGTTGCTCCACGTATAGCACCGAGCGAGCTTCTTCCAAAGTAATGAGCTATAGCGACAGGGGGTACTACGAGTAAACCTCCTAGGCCAATACCAAAAAGTAGGGCCACGGTGAACGCCATTACCGGAGAATTTACGACGAGGAATAACAGCGCTATTGAGCCTAACCAACCAGCGGTTGCCGTATACACGACTTTGACCGGCAGGCGATCAAGCAGATTGCCCCAGAAAATACTGCCAATTGCTGTGCCAGCTGCCATCACGGTGAGTGCAGAGGCAGCTATGGATGGACTGATGCCGTGATCGCGGAGGAAAGCAGCTTGGTGAATGTTTACCCCAGTGTGAATGAAGTAGACCAGTCCTCCGGCAAGGGCAAGTGTCCACATCGCCGGAGTTTGCATAGCTTCCTTTAGTGTCCACTGGATTTCTTTTTCAGCAGCGGTTGGAGATGAAGAAGGATCCGATTCGTTGCTGTCTGCAGGGGCATCTCCGTCTGGAGTAAGGCCCACGTCTTCTGGTTTGTTTACCATGATTATTAGTGTGAGTGGTAAAGCTATGATCCATACGGAAATTCCCATCCAGAACCATGCCATCCGCCAATCCCCATCGTTTGCATTCATGAATAATTGTGCAAATAATGGGAATAGGCCCATGCCCATTGAGTGAGTTACCCCTAAGACAGAAGATGACCTCCCGCGTAATCGAACGAACCATTGGGCTACTGCAGTTGACGCACTGATCTGGAGTGGCGCTTGGAATATGAGCCTTCCGATGCCAAACAACAGGTAAAAAGTAATCGGGCTGGTAGTCCACCGCAAGGAGAGAATTACTGCGCCAAGCAGGAACACCGATGTGCTCATTAGAACTCGGGCTCCAAATTTTTGCTGTATCCATCCTGCGAGAGGAGATACGAACATGGATATAAAACCCGCAGCGGCAGCAGCTCCCACTATCAGGGTCCGACTCCATCCAAGATCCTCGCTCATAGGGAATACGAAAACTGCGATAGTTAAAGTGGCGGCGGCATTACGCACGAACATTGTCGATCCTGAGGCGAGCACAACTGCCCAACCGTAAAAAAAAGGAGTCCGTTTGGCTATAACGATTCTGGGATCGATGTCAGCTTGAATTTCATACCTCACTTTGGTGCAGCGGGAAACGTACCAGGGTGGATGCTAGCAGCCAGAGCGGTCACAATGTTATGCAGTAACAACTATTACCGCTGATACAGTGGTTACCCGCAAATTAAAAAATCGATATTAGACTTTATTTACAATGCTTGAGAGCCGCAAATAAAACATGTCATCAAAATCAACATTATTTAATGCAAGGCGTACGTTCAACACCTCACATGGTGCAGTTGATTATTACGCGATTTCAGTACTGGAAGACGCCGGACTGATAGAAATCGCTAAGACTCCCTATTCAATTAGAGTTTTACTTGAAAACACATTGCGAAAAGCTGATGAGGGCTTGGCAACAGATGAACATGTGAAGTTGGTGTCATCTTGGAGACCAGATGCGAAAATGGCCAGCGAGTTTCCATATATGCCAGGGCGAGTCGTGCTACAGGATTTCACAGGCGTACCAGTGGCAGTTGATCTCGCTGCTATGCGAGATGCAGTTAAAAATGCTGGGGGTGATTCTTCGATAATCAACCCGATTGTTCGTTCTGACATGGTAATCGATCATTCAGTGCAAGTAGATAATTTTTCGAGTTCGGGCGCGTTGGCGATGAATATAGAACGCGAATTCGAACGGAACACTGAACGGTATCAATTGTTGAAGTGGGCACAGGGGGCATTTGATAATCTCAAAATCGTCCCTCCCGGTACGGGTATCGTTCATCAGGTGAATTTGGAATTCCTAGCCGAAGCTGTTCTTTCAGAAGAACACGGCAGTGGGCGACTTGCATTTCCTGATACTTGTGTTGGAACGGACTCACATACAACCATGGTCAACGGCCTAGGTGTTTTAGGTTGGGGCGTTGGGGGTATTGAAGCTGAGGCCGTCATGTTGGGGCAACCCTATTACATGGTGGTGCCTGATGTTGTGGGTGTACGTCTGAATGGCAGCCTTCCCGAGGGTGCCACTGCTACGGACTTAGTACTGGGAATTGTGGAGATGCTTCGCGAGCAAGGTGTAGTTGAAAAGTTTGTAGAATTTTATGGTCCTGGACTAGAGAACCTCCCGTTAGCTGACCGTGCAACTATCGCTAACATGGCTCCTGAATATGGAGCAACATGTGGCTTTTTCCCGATCGATGACCAAACCCTTAGGTACTTGAAAGCCACCGGACGCGATGATGCGACTGTTGAGTTAGTTCAAGAATATGCAAAAGAGAACCGTTTCTTTTACGATGCAAACAATGAGCCTGAATATACAGTTTCGCTTGATTTTGACTTAGAGCAAACTGTGCCTGTTATGGCTGGTCCGAAGCGTCCTCAGGATCGTATAGCGTTAAGTAAAATTGGAACTAATTTCAGATCCTCATTTGAAGGTTTATCGTCGGATGTTCACGATGTTGACGTTGATGGTTCCGCTGGTGCTGTCGGTGATGGCTCGGTGGTTATAGCAGCGATAACCAGTTGTACTAATACCTCAAATCCTTCTGTGATGGTCGGAGCTGGGCTTCTGGCCAGGAACGCTTTAAGACGAGGACTCGTGCGTAAACCCTGGGTAAAGACCAGCTTGGCTCCAGGCTCGACGGTAGTGACCCGGTATTTAGAAGCAGCGGGTTTGGATAAAGACCTGGATGCTCTTGGATTTAACACCGTTGGATACGGATGTACTACCTGCATAGGAAACTCTGGGCCATTGCCACAGTCAGTTTCTGATGCGGTAAACGATCATGATCTAACAGCAGCTGCAGTGTTGAGTGGGAATAGGAACTTTGAAGGTCGGGTACATCCTCAGGTTAAAGCTAACTATCTCGCCTCACCTGTATTAGTCGTAGCTTACTCACTTGCTGGGAACGTCGATATTGATCTTGTCAGCGAACCAATTGGACAGGATCCCGAAGGCATCGATGTTTTCCTCAAGGATATTTGGCCATCACAGTCCGATATTTATGAAACGATAGCCGAATCGTTGACATCGGATATGTTCAAACAACAATACGGTGAGGTGTTCGCCGGTCCACCTGAATGGCAAGAATTGGTAGCTCCCACAGGTGTTAACTTTCAGTGGGATAGGGAGTCGACGTACATCCAAGAACCTCCTTATTTTGAGGATTTTGGTGATGAGCCTGCAGTCAGGACTGAGATTGTTGGCGCCAGGGTATTGGTTGGGATTGGGGATTCAGTGACAACTGATCATATTTCACCAGCAGGTTCCATTCCTCCGAGTACGCCAGCTGGACAGTTATTAATCGGTAACGATGTGCCGCGAAGAGATTTCAATTCATACGGATCGAGGCGAGGCAATCATAACGTTATGGTGCGAGGGACATTTGGGAATATCCGATTGCGAAATAAGCTGACCCCTGATCTCGAAGGTGACTGGACGATCTATCAGCCTGACGGTGATCAGATGCGCATATTCGACGCATCTGAAAGATACAGATCTGAAGGAGTTCCTTTAATTGTTTTGGCTGGCAAGGAATACGGTACCGGCAGCTCTAGAGACTGGGCCGCTAAAGGGCCTATGTTACTTGGCGTTCGTGCTGTCATAGCATCGAGCTTCGAACGAATTCACCGGTCTAATCTGATCGGTATGGGAGTTTTACCTTTAGTGTTCACCGATGGGGATTCAGCAGATACATTGGGTTTGGATGGGACCGAGTCTTTTGATATTCCCGGGGTAGCGAATTCTGTTGTGCCGGGGTCAACTGTGACCGTGACTGCGACTGATAGGAACGGGAAGACAACGAAGTTCGAGGCACTTATTCGTATCGATACTAATATCGAAAATGAATATTACCGTAATGGTGGATTGCTGCCTTATGTGCTGCGACAAATGATGGCCAAGGAATAGGTCACATTAACTCTCGTCGAAGGATTTCTTCAAGATTTTCGTAGCGCCATCTGAATTCGGCATCTAGTAGCACCTTAGGTAATGCTCGCTGGCTATGTAGCATTGTTTCTATGCCCATTTGCCCAAATATTACTTTAATCAATGGTTTTGGTAAATTGACCCACGCCGGTTTCGAAAGGATATTAGATATAGCAGAAGTGAATTCGGAGTTGCGAACAGGGGATGGCGAAGTGACATTAACTGCGCCAGAAATATCATCCTTCTCGATCAAAAAAGAAAGGCAGTTGACAGCATCATCCAGTGAGATCCATGGCCACCACTGGCGACCATCACCAATTCGACCGCCGAGTGCGAATCGGAACGGGATTTTGAGCGTCTTTAGTAGTCCGCCGTTGCGCGAGATGATAAGGCCAAAACGGGCATTTACGACTCTGATACCAGCTTTCTTTGCACTCTTCGTGGCCGATTCCCATTCCACTGCTGTATCCGAAAGGAAACCATCTCCTGGTCCCGAGCGTTCGTTTAAAGGCTTGTCACCTCTATCCCCGTAAAATCCCATGGCTGAAGCGACGATTAGCAACTTAGGGGGATTTGCCATTTCAGCCAAGCTCGCAGATAGAAGTTGGGTTGATAGCACCCGACTATTTCTGATTAGCAGTTTTCGTTTGGTATTCCACCGAGCCCCGGCAATTGAAGATCCGCCCAGATGAATTGCTATGTTAATTGGTCCTATGCCGTTGTGCTTAAATATCCCATCTTCGGGATCCCATGAAAACTCTTGAGAGCGCGCGCCGGGATTCGTGTTGCGCCTTACTAATTGGACAACTTGATGGCCTTCAGAGAGGAGAGTGGTGATCAATTCCTGGCCTATCAGGCCAGATCCACCTGA
>CAJWJL010000166.1:0-5028 GCA_913042135.1 uncultured Chloroflexota bacterium
ATTTGCGCTGAATTTCAAGAGTTTCTCCAACAATGATGTCGGCGTTAATGCCGGCGTCTTTCAAACCGGCGATGATTGCTCTTGCCATTATCCCGCCACCAATAAATGCTAATCGCATGTTAAAAAGCCATCTTTACTTTGCGCTGAGTACCTGATGTTAAATTTGCCTGGGCCCACGTCAGGTTGACCCGTAGTCAGATTATACGTCTACCCGTCGGTGGAGTTAGTTGGAATTGACACCAGAATTCTGGTGTCTGATTAGGTATAAAGGCCTTTACGTGATGCGAGCGAGGATCCAAGTTTGAGAGCCTCAATCATGCTGGTCTCATCCGCAATGCCTTTTCCTGCTATATCGAACGCCGTTCCGTGATCGACCGATGTGCGCAGAAAAGGCAGCCCTAAATTGACCGTTACAGATTCTTCCGCTCCATAAACCTTGATAGCGATATGACCTTGATCGTGATACATCACTAAAATCACGTCATGTTTGCCATTAGCTGCTTGATTGAAAATTGTGTCTGCAGGGTGTGGGCCGGTTACGTTTAATCCTTTTTCGCTCGCGATCTTGATAGCTGGTGATATTTCCCGTGCTTCCTCGTCGCCGATCAAACCGTTGTCCGAGGCGTGAGGATTGAGGGCTGCAACGGCTATGCGGGGATTTTTAAAACCCCAGTCTTTAAATTTTTCATCTGTTAGTTGCAATGCTGTGATGATGTTTTCGGTTGTAACGTATTTGCAGGCCTCTATTAGCGATTTGTGCGTTGATAGATGCATGCATCGCAATGGCCCGCTGACTAACATTGTGGCTACGTAATTTGATTTTGAAAGGCGTTTGAACACTTCCATATGTCCGGTGTCTGTACTTCCGCCCATAAACCACGACTCTTTATTTACGGGTGCGGTTACCATGCCTGCTACTTGTCCCGACATGCACATTTTCGCTGCTTCTTCAACCCACAGATGTGATGCAGATCCAGATCCAGCATCATGCTTGCCTGTCGGAAATTTGGTTCCTTCCCAATCGCCAGGCGAAATCACTTCAATCAATCCTGGTTTTGCTTTGACGTCTGAAGTAGAACTTACTTCAATTACTGTGTCTGGAGAGTTGATGTCATTGAGTGCTTTTTGTACGCAAAAAGCTGATCCGATCAATACAGGTTGTATCAACGCGTAGATAGAGCGATTTTGGAGCGATTTGGCTACGACTTCAGGCCCTATGCCCGAGGGGTCGCCGATAGTCACTGCCAGTAGAGGTTTGTCTGTCATATACCGAGATTTGGACCGCCATTACGGATAAGTATCGAACACATCGTGGAAGGTTATGCGTCACAGATATAAATTGATATTTAACCTTAACTCATTCATGTAAATCAAGAAGTAGTGTAGATCACAGATGTTGTTGAACCTGTGAGATTAATCCTTAACTCAGGCTGTAAGGATTGCTTGATCTGACATGTATTGCTTGCTTACTCAACATTTGCTGTATCCACAAGAGAAGCATTTGAGACAACCTTCCACGTGCGCAACAGCCGATGAACATTCAGGGCATAAGTCTGCTGCGGACGCTCCAACGGGAACAGTTACTTTTGTTTGTTGTTCGATCACTTGTATTGGTTGTGCTGTAGGCATCCCGAGTTCTTTCGGCGATGGGGGATCAAACATCCCAGCCTGACTGGATTCACGGTCGTTTAGTTCTTCCTGGGCCGGGAGGGCAGTTGATTCTCGGTTGATTCGATCGAGAACTGATGCGATAGCGTCTGGCACTGACCGAATCATTTCTCCTTCATCCCACGCAGGGACATCTGTGATGCCTCGTAGTTGCTCGGAAACATCGACAGGATTGATCCCAGATCTAAGGGCAAGTGATGCCATGCGAGAAACCGCCTCTGCCATTGCTGCATCGTTACCCCCGGCTTTACCATGGGTTGCGAATACTTCGAACGGTCTATTGTCGTTTGCCATGTTGACGGTTACAAACAAATTTCCTCGACCTGTACGTACTCTTCGGGTTATTCCGTTGAGCATCGCTGGTCGCTCGGAGGGAGTGATGTATTGTGGAAGTCCTTCATCTATGGCAGAACTTTCAAGATCCGTTTTGGCATCATCAGATGTTCCTGCGGTGAGGACTTCTTTTTCTCGCGAACCGGCCCGATATACCGTTATGCCTTTACAACGAGTTTCCCACGCTAATAGGTAAGCGTCTTCAACATCTTCCACCGTTGCCTCATTTGGGAAGTTGATTGTTTTGGAGATTCCGGCGTCGGTACTCTCTTGGAAGGCGGCTTGCATAAGAACATGATCACGTGGCGAAATATCCGACGCAACGTGGAATAGGCGTTTGATATCGTCAGGTACGTCTTCTCGATCTTGCAACGATCCCCCATTTGACAGGTGTTCGAGCAGATCATCACTGTAAAACCCGCGTTCTTTAGAAATTCGTTCGAAATTTTTATCGACGTAATAGAGAGTTTGTCCTTCAAGGATGTTTTGCTTGCGGAAAGCTAGAGAGAAGATTGGCTCAATGCCACTTGACGCACCCGCGATCATAGAAATTGTTCCCGTTGGAGCCACAGTTAATCGACAGGCGTTTCTGTATGGCTTATCACCTCGTTGAGCTGCTTCGGAGTCATGCCAGGCAGGGAATGCTCCGCGTTCTTCTGCCAATGCTAGAGATTCTGCATCGGCGTTGTCTCGTATGAACGCCATCAGTTTACGACCAAGCTCAACGGCCTCTTCGGTGTCATAAGGAATGCCTAATTGAACAAGCATGTCTGCGAATCCCATTAGGCCCAAGCCTAATTTACGGGTGGCATGAGTCATCGACTCAATCGCTTCAACTGCATATTTGTTGGCGTCTATAACGTTATCGAGCATGCGAGTTGCAAGTCGGACTGTTTGAGCAAGCCGGTCCCAATTGATTTGGGTTACACCGTTTTTGTCTCCCTCAATGAACTTTGCAACATCAATTGAACCGAGGTTGCAAGATTCATTAGGCAATAATGGCTGTTCGCCACATGGGTTGGTTGCGGTGATACGCCCTAGGTGTATTACCGGGCTGTTACGATTGACTTCATCCAAGAAGATCATACCGGGTTCACCGTTCCGCCATGCTCCTTGTACGATTTTGCTGAAGACTTCACGGGCGTCGAGTCGGTCGATTTCGGACATCTTGCTTTCTGGGTCAGAAGGATCAGAAAGCGCGCGGAGTGGATATGTTGTTCCGTCCTTTACCGCTTGCATGAACTCATCCGATGCACCGACGGAAATGTTGAAGTTGTGAATTTCACCTTCAACCTGTTTGCAGTCAATGAATTCCAGAATATCTGGGTGGTGTACATCCATAACCGCCATATTGGCACCGTCTCGCTTACCCCCTTGTGTAACCAGGGTAGAAACAGATGACAGGTGGCGAAGTACCCCTATTGGACCGCAAGCCTTGCCGTGGGTCGTAGCAATTCCGGCCCCCTTTGGCCTAAGTTCTGATAGTGCAAAACCTGTTCCTCCCCCAAATTTTTGGACCATTGCAGCATCATGTGCTGCTCCCATGATCCCCTCCATGCTGTCGCGAAGAGGGAGTACGAAACATGCTGAGAGTGTTCCTGCTCCTGTGCCCGCATTCATCATTGTTGGTGAATTTGGGAGGTACTCTAAGCTTGCCATTGCCTGGAAGAAATCTTCTTCCAGTTGGGCTACCTCATCCGGTGTCTTTTCATACTTGAATTCCGGTGACGCCAGTGCCTTAGCTACCCTTCTAAACATGCCGGCAGGAGTTTCGATAATTTCACCTGCTTCGTTTTTTTGTAAATAACGCTTTTCTAAAACTACGTCAGCATTTTCTGAAATTACGGCTGGAATAAATTCTGTTGCGGTGCCGTTGGTGTTCACTGGTTTGTCGTGCGTGGTAGTCATTGATTATTCGATCTTCTTTTCTTGGACTTAAGGATGTTTGTATTTTGTCGCTTTATTAGGAGTTTCGTGGGTTTTACCGAACACCGAAGCAACTAGGTATGTTTCGCCATTCGCCGCCGATTTCGTTGTGCCAAACGTGGAACATCATCTTCTATGAGTCGTAATTGGCTTTTGGTTCCATTGTTAGATTCAGGATGGGTTAGCGCCTCTACTTCTTTTGTAAAGGAATCAACATCTTTGAAATCTCGATATACCGATGCGAACCTAATGTATGCAACCCGGTCCAATATCTTTAATCGTTCAACACACATCTCACCAAGCACACGAGCCTCAATTTCAACTTTTGATAACTTGTGCAACTCGTTTTCTATATCGACAACGATCTTAGAAATGGCTCCGATTTCCAGTGGGCGTTTGGCACAGGCTGTCTGCAGTGATCTCGCAAGTTTGTCCCGTGAGAACGCTTCACGCCGCCCATCTCGCTTTGCGATCATAAGTGGCATGGAGTTAACCCGCTCATAAGTAGTAAAACGAAGTTCACAGCGAATACATTCTCGCCGTCTGCGTACACCATCTGTCGATTCTCGTGAATCGATTACGCGGGATTCATTATTTCCACAGAACGGGCAATGCATGAATTAAAAGTGCCTGTCATATTATTGTCCGCAAACGCCAGGGTGGGACGAACCCAAAATCACAGTTGGTAACCTGAGTCTTAACAGGGAACCTAGGCGAAATGTTGAACACGGCACCGAGTGGCTGCGGACACAGCCAACCACTACATTTAGTGGTGTCCATGGAGGTTACCACTACTAGTGGGAGAGTTGTCAATCCCACCTGTCGTACAGATTTACTGACTTATTCGAGAAAAATAGAGACGTAAATAGCCTGAAATTGATTGTGAAATATGGTATTAAACGTCATGTTTTTAAAGACGTTTTTCGTCGTGTCATGGTTTGTCCAGTTCGAGAAATCCGTTTCCCAAAAATGGGGGAACGTATTTTGTTATCTGAGGTATTTTCACTGAATCGGAGCATTCCAGTCTTCAGCAGTGGCTTTTATGATTTTGATTGAAATAAGAAATAGAGAGGTTATTGTCATATGAAAAACTCCTGGGCC
>CAJWJL010000167.1:0-5025 GCA_913042135.1 uncultured Chloroflexota bacterium
GTTGCTGACACTGGTCAAGGTATCGAGCCTGAACATTTGCCACATATTTTTGAACGGTTTTTCAAGACTGATTCGGCTCGATCACAACCTGGTACAGGGTTAGGCCTCTCGATCGCTCGTCATGTTGTAGAGGCTCATGGTGGAGGCATATCTGCTGACAGTGATTTGGGCGTTGGTAGTGAGTTTGTATTCGGTGTTCCCATCGTTTGATAGGCTCTGCGTCACCTGAATGGAGACGCGGGTCAATATGAATTTAACTACCCGTTAACTTAGATTTTTTTTGCGTTAACATTTTTTTAATGACGAACATCCATTCTGGATATGTTGAACGGGTTATCCGTTGTGACACGCAAAACTTTTTTCGATTTTTATTAGAGGGCTAAGGAGCTCTTAACAAAGTGATTCCGACAGGATTAAAAAATTATTCAGGGACGATTTTAATCATTTCATCACTGCTTGCGAGCGTGATGTTTTTTGGATGTGGAGGTGATGATTCAGACACAAACTCACAGTCAGCTAGTAAAAAATCTAGTGAAATAACGATCGACGGATCCTCGACTGTCTTCCCAGTGACTCAAGCAGTTGCAGAGGAATTCCGTAAAGAGCACCCAGAGGTTCAGATCCCGGTGGGGATTTCGGGTACAGGTGGCGGATTCAAACGATTCACAGTTGGTGAAACGGATATTTCTAATGCTTCAAGAGCCATTAAGCCTGAAGAAGTTGAGGAAGCTGGATCCCATGGGATTAAGTTCATTGAATTGCGTGTGGCGTGGGATGGTATTTCTGTTGTGACAAGTAAATCTAACAATTTTGTCGATTGTTTGAAAATAGAGGAATTGAAACTTATCTGGGATGCAGGTTCAACTGTTGATAACTGGAACCAAGTACGTTCGGATTTCCCCGATAAGAAGATACGACTTTACGGTCCAGATACAGACTCCGGGACATTTGATTACTTTACCGATGAGATAAATGGTGAAGAAGATCGAAGTCGATCTGATTATACGGCCTCTGCAGATGATAATACCCTTGTACAGGGCATTGCAGGCGACGGAGGTTCCATCGGTTACTTCGGCTACGCATATTACGTTGAGAATTCAGACAAACTGAAATTACTTGCTGTTGACTCGGGTAGCGGATGTATTTCGCCTGACACTACAACTATCAACGACGGTACTTATTCTCCGCTATCGCGGCCAATGTTCATTTATGCGAAGACTGCTTCGATTGACAGACCGGAAGTAAAGGACTTTCTTGAGTTTTTCATGAACGAGGGCGGTACTTTGGCAGAAGAAGTGGGATATGTCGCGCTTTCAGATGAGGATTATCAATTCAATATCGAGTTGATCAACGCAGAATAAATTTTTTTGAAAACACGCTTATAACTGTGTGTTAACAATTTACCCGCAATCTATTAACGGCCGCCGATTCGGCCGCCGTTAATAGATCGGTCGAAATTCTCTCGCAATCATTGATTCGTTAACTGCAGTGTCAACAAATTCTGGATCAAATACCTCATCTTCAGGTCATAGCCGTCTTATGCCAGATGAGGTGGTTAGACGACGTCGACGCCAATATCTTGAGCAATCGATTGTGGCTTGGCTTCTCAGAGTTACTGCAGTGATTTCTGTCCTTACGACAATTGGGATCGTCCTGATTCTTGTTGTAGAAAGTGTTGGGTTTTTCTCTCAAGTTTCCGTATGGGAATTTGTGACTGGTCAAGAGTGGACACCACTTTTCAAACCTCAACATTTTGGAGCGCTTCCACTCATAGGCGGAACTTTGTTAGTTGCAGTGATAGCTGGCCTGGTTTCGCTAACTCTCGGTTTGGGTGCGGCGATTTTTCTATCTGAATATGCCCCAGAGAGTGTTCGTAAAATTCTTAAGCCAGTTCTGGAAATACTTGCCGGCATTCCAACCGTGGTTTATGGGTATTTTGCACTTACATTTATTACTCCTATTCTGCAAGGTATATTTGGTAGTGACAGAGTAATAATTTTTAATGCGCTTTCGGCTGGCATAGTCATGGGTCTGATGATTATGCCCATGGTCTCGACTTTGAGCGAGGATGCAATGATTGCAGTTCCTCGTTCTTTGCGTGATGCCGCTTATGCTCTGGGGGCGACCCGATTTGAAGTTTCAACAAAAGTTGTGATTCCAGCTGCTCTATCTGGAATCGTGGCTTCATTTATATTAGCTCTTTCGCGAGCGATCGGTGAAACCATGATTGTTAAGATCGCTGCTGGCGCTACACCTAATTTGACGTTGAATCCTCTTGAGAGTATTCAGGCAATGACGGCTTATATAGTCCAAATAAGTTTGGGCGAAACCGCGCATGGATCAATTGAGTACCAGACGATTTTCGCGGTTGGCCTACTGTTATTTCTTATGACATTAGCGATGAATATCTTAGGTCGCGTGATCATTTCACGATTCCGGCAGGTGTATGAATGATTATTAATTCAGCACAAGGTCCGGGTGGAAAATCGAAGCGATTTGATTTGATTCGCACGTGGCGCGACAGAATATTTTTTATTGGGTTTTTGTTGGCTATTTTGATTGGTGTTGCCGGATTAGCAGCTCTGCTGATTGATGTTCTTATCGATGGCTTGGGTTTTTTGAATTGGAAATTCTTAACGAACTATGCCTCGCGTAAGCCTTTAGAATCCGGGATTCTTGCACCAATGGCTGGAACTGTTTGGATCGTTGGATTAACAGCGATTTTCACAGTTCCTGTTGGTATTGGAACAGCGATTTACCTGGAAGAATTCGCTAGAAAAAACCGGCTCACTAGATTAATCGAGTTGAATATTTCCAATCTAGCCGGGGTTCCCAGTGTTATTTATGGACTGCTGGGATTGGCTGTATTTGTCCAGTTTTTGTTTAACGGTTCACGAAATTTGACTGCCGGCGCATTGACTATGACGTTGCTGATCCTGCCTATTGTCATTATCGCATCCCAAGAAGCTATCAAAGCTGTACCCTCGAGTTATCGCGATGCAGCGTATGCCATGGGGGCCACTCGTTGGCAGGTCGTTAAAACCGTGGTTATGCCTCAGGCGGTACCAGGGATGATGAGCGGGATTATTCTTGCGTTATCGAGAGCGGTAGGAGAGTCGGCACCGATTCTGATCATTTCCTCGTTAGTATGGGTGACGTTCGTGCCTACATCGCCCGATTCTAAATTTACTGTTCTACCCCTTCAGATATTTACTTGGGTGAGTCAGCCTCAGGAGGATTTCAGAAGTATCGCAGCTGCTGGAATTATCGTACTTTTGCTGATTTTATTGGGAATGAATGCCGTTGCCATATGGATCAGGAACAAGTACCAAGTCCGTTCGGAGTAGTTGGAGGCTAATCTCTCTCCGATGCATTTAGCTCAGATGATAGTTACTCTCCAGTGAGTCCCTCAACCACGATTGCGTTTGGTAACGCCTGGAGAATCTTTGGGGAAACCTTGATTTTGATGGATCTGCTCCCTCCGCCCAGAATGATGTAATCGAGATCCATTAATCCCGGATCAATGTAAATTGGTAGCTCTGGCGGTAGGGCAAGGACTGTTACTCCACCGATCATCATTCCAGTCAGTTGAGCAGTTTCTTCAGGCTTAGCAAATGAGACTCTACCAGTATTCATCAGCGGTTTAATTACGTGATTAACGTCAATGCGTCGTGTAGCGCGTACAACCGAGGCAGTGAAAACTTTAGGTTTCTTTTTGGAGCTGACTATTATGGTGTTAGCTGAGTTTTCAAGTGGGAATCCATACTTTTCACAGAACATTATGGTGTCAGCAAATTCTGGATCTATGTTGACGACTTCATATGTAAATTCAGTTTTGTTGAGGAATGAAGTTACTCTGGTTTCGATTTCACTATTTGTCATGTTCGCTACTACCGTCTTATAGTTGATTTACGTTAATTTTTCGTGGAATTATTTCGAGTTGCAGGACTGTTTAGTTTATCGGGATTGAACATGTTTGCTGTAGTCTCAAATAGTATTATCTTTACAGGTGTTTTAGTAGCGACTTGTGATTGGTTGGAAATTTGGGTAAGACTTACTGGATGCTCGTTACGACCCAGGAAAACTTGGATATCACGCGTTCTCGAGGTTTTTCTATGCAGGGTGTTGATACCAAAAATCGGCGTAAAGCTTTGCGTATAGGTCCTGAAGACAGGGTTTTATATTACGTTTCAGATAAAAAAGGTTTTGCTGCGACGGCAACCGTTACATCAGATAATTTCGAAGATCACGAACGAATTTGGAAACATCATGACGATCAGGAAACATTCCCTCATAGGGTAGAGCTATCACCAGATGTCGTCCTTGATGAGTCTGAATATGTTGATGGTTATCAAGTTGGTCCGACTCTCCAGTATGTGAAAAAGTGGCCGCCAGATCTGTGGCCGCTGGCATTTTTCGGCATGCTGCATATTATTCCGCAACGTGACTTTAATTTTATTGAGAGCGAGTTGAGGCGAGTGAATGGGGACTTGCTTGTTAGCGAGGATCTCAATCCTGAAACATCTGAGCCTATTTTGCCATCAGGGACTACAGATTCTTCTGATGATGTTTCCAAGGTGAAAAAATCCTTCGATGCATCTGCCAAAAGTCGTAAAAGTTCTCACCGTCGGCGTAAAAAGCGACATCGTTAAGGTTTGCTACTGGAAGTCTGCAAAAATTTATCCTGAAAAATCAAAGCAGAGCGCTAACACGCCAGGGACAACAACCTCGCGTGGCGTATTTTCGTGGATACGAAGATGTTTTAAGTTGTTTGATTACTTAAACTCGAGAAGTTTGGGTTTTTAGGTTATCGTGAATTTTGGCAAGCACAGATGAGAATGTTGTATCGCTCAATGCTGGTTCCAGATCGTTGATTTTAATATTTTCAACGAGCTTAACCCAGGACTTGCACCCTTTATAAGCTGGGATGACCGGAATGGTTATGGCCTCGTTTAGCTTGTATGCCCTAACAATCATCAGCTTGAGTGGTTGCCTAGGTTTCCACTTAAATCGTTTGACAGGGAA
>CAJWJL010000168.1:0-4987 GCA_913042135.1 uncultured Chloroflexota bacterium
ACCGGACCTAATCGTTGGGGGCCGTTTGGGATGCTTACGTCGGTGGCTGACGCTATCAAGACGATGTTTAAAGAAGACGTGGTACCCGTAGACGCTGATCGTATTCTTTTCAATCTTGCTCCTATTTTGATTGCTACTCCTGCGCTTCTAGTTTTCGCAGTGATTCCATTTGGTATTGGGACCTATGTTGCTGATTTGAATGTCGGTGTGTTGTTCATAATGGCTGTTACGTCGTTGACCACACTTGCGGTTCTTACTGCCGCGTGGTCCTCAGCTAATCGAATAGCTATTCTTTCAGCTCTACGCTCGGTCGCATTATTGATAAGTTACGAAATTCCTATGGCTCTTGCGCTTGTAGGTGTCATCATGCTTGCGGGATCTCTATCGCTCGGACAGATTGTTCAAGCGCAGGGGATTCCATTTATTCTTGTTCAGCCACTGGCCTTTTTCGTGTTTTTCATCGCTGCAATGGCTGAGATGGCACGAGCGCCATTTGATTTGACGGAGGCTGAGTCCGAACTTGCGGCAGGTTATTTAAATGACTATGCAAGTATGAAATTCGGTTTGTTCTTTCTGGCAGAGTTCATGGCTGAAATCAGTACATCTGCAATTATTACCACGTTGTTTCTTTCGGGTTGGAAAGGTTGGGAGCCGATACCATCTCATTTCTGGTTCATCGCGAAGTTGATACTAGTTCTTTTCGTCATCATCTGGTTCCGAATGACTCTGCCAAGATTACGTATCGATCAAGTACTTAAATTTGCGTGGAAGGGTCTGTTTGAACTCACGCTGATAAATATTGTTGTCACGGCTATTTTGATAGGAATCTGGCCACAACCTACTACCGCACAATTGTGGATGATGGCGGCGGTTAATTGGCCTGTGGCTATTATTTCGATTTGGCTGGTGAGCAAGTTACTTGGTACTACAAATTATGAGAAAACCACGCCAGATTCAGATTCTCCGGTCTATTCGGTAGCTACTGAATCAATTCCGAAGTCGTCTGTGTACATAACGAATTCGACTGATGTCTCCAGTGTCGAAGCTGTTTCCAAAGAGGGGGGCGCATAATGATTGGGCTTGGGCTACCTCGTGGATTCTTAGTAACGCTAAAGAATTTTGTAAGACCTGCCGTTACAGAACAGTACCCGGATCGTCATGTTGGTTTGTTGGGTGCGGCTAAAGAGGCTGGGATGAATCCTTTCCAGTTTTTGGTAAAAAATCCCGGAAATTCCCTTAAGGCTATAGCGGGACTTGCGACAGTGCCCGTTGCAGTAAAGCAATCACCTCGGTTCCGCGGTAACGAGTTTACATTTTACGAGGATAGGTGCACCGTTTGTGCAAGCTGTGCGAAATACTGTCCATTAGGGATTATCGAGATTGTGAGCGTACCGGGCAAAATTGATGCTCAGGAAGGTGAGAGCTATAAGATTGAGGTATTCGATATCGATATAGGTCGATGTATGTTTTGTGGTTTATGTGTAGAAGCTTGCCCATATGATGCTTTGCACATGGGGACGAAATTTGAGCGTTCGAGTTATATACGTAATGACCTGGTGATTTCTAAAGATGAGTTATTCGAGGCCGAAAAACGGCCGAGCTCGTTCTACCGGCCTCAATTTGAAGAAACAGGATTTGATCCATTTTCTGAAGAAGTCACAGACTTCCATGACGCTGGTAGGCATGAGCGACCGACAGATGAAGATCTGAAAAGAAAATGGGTCGACGAACGATGATGGAAGTTTCAACTTTGACCACACTCGTCTTTTGGGCGGTTTCTGGTATGACTTTGGGGCTAGCGGTCATAGTTGTCACCCAGCGAGATGTCTTTAGGGCTGCAATCGCTCTCGCCGGTTCATTCCTAGGAGTTGGGATTCTTTACTTTGTGCTTAACGCCGAATTTGTTGGTGTAGTGCAAATACTTGTATATGTGGGGGCTATATCAGTTCTGATGGCATTTGCCGTCATGTTTATTCAGGACATTGCATCCGGTAGTCGGCCTTCCGAAGGCAGACTATTTGCTGTGGTTGTTTCAGTGTTGCTGTTTTCCGCAGTCGTGTTTACCGCATACAACTCCAACTGGTCTTCCATGGAAGAAATAAATGATCCGTTAGCTCTCCATGCTTTGACGGATGGGTATGTGGAAGTGGGCACCGGTACGGATATATCAATACTTAAAGACCCTCCGATAGATTCCGACGCTGTTGTGGTTGAGAACGGTGGGGTTTTGGTTGATAGTACAGGCCCGATCGGTGTGATGTTGATACGTGAGTATATGCTCGCATTTGAAATCATCGGATTGTTACTGGTTGCCACATTGATCGGGGGATTGCTTCTGATGCGTGATCGGGCGCCAGAAAATGAGCCTGAGAACGGAGACGCCTCCGTATGACTATTGAGAGCGTACTCGCGGTTTCCGCAGCACTGTTTGCAATCGGTGCTTATGGGGTGATTTCACGACGAAGCCTGGTGACCGTGATTATGTCGCTTGAATTGATGTTCAACGGAGTCGTAATTGCTGCGGTGGCGTTTAGTAGATTCACTCCCTCAGCGGCTCTTATTGCTGCAGATCCATTGACAGCCGAGGCGATACGATCATCTTTGACAGGGCACACTTTCGCAATATTTGTTACTGCGGTGGCAGCTGGGGAAGCTGCATTAGCGTTTGCTCTCGTATTTGCGATGTATCGAGCGGTGGAATCGGTAGAAATTACAGATGCTTCTGAAATGAAGAACTGATTGGTCTAATACAAGTATGGAATTTCATTGAAATGTGGATCGACTATAAAAAAACACCAAATCTTATATCTGCACAGATGTGGAAAGACCTTCTCGAAGGGGAAGGGCTTCCGACTATGTTGATACCAGAGGGCGATATTTTGGATTGGGCCGAAAACTCGTCCTTTCGGGTCATGGTTCCCAAAGGTAGAGAACACGTGGCAGACGAAATATTGAGAAAACTGTGATAGGGAATACTTGTGATAACTGAGGGTCTTGTCTGGTTAATAATTGCGCTGCCAATCATCAGCTTTTTGGTGAATGGACTATTGGTGCGCGCCTTCATTGGATCCAATTCCAAATATGCTGGTTACATCACAATCGCGGCTATCGGCGCTTCGTTTATTCTTTCTCTGATGGCGCTAGCAACCGTGATGTCTGACGGTCCTCTTGAGTTTGAAACTCATCACTGGATATTTATCGGTGGGATGGACTTGAGTTTCGGTTTAATCCTTGACCAACTATCTGTAATTATGCTGGTGGTGGTTAGTGGCATTAGTTTGCTTGTGCAGATTTACGGACAGGCATATTTGGACGGCGACAAGAGTTACACACGATATTTTGCCTACATGTCGTTGTTTACCGCTTCAATGCTTGGACTCGTGCTTGCTCGAAATGTGATCCAGATATTTGTTTTTTGGGAATTGGTTGGGGTTTCTTCTTACTTGTTGATCGGTTTCTGGATGGATCGTCCTTCGGCAGCCGCTGCTGCAAAAAAGGCGTTCATCATGACTCGCTTTGGGGATTTCGGGTTTCTCCTGGGAATCCTTTATCTATATTCGATAAATTCGTCTTACATGGACGTTTCCGTGCTTTATAAGGCTATCGGGGCCGAGGCAATTACTGCATCTATGGCAACGTGGGTCGCGTTGGGATTTTTTGCTGGTGCTGTTGGAAAATCTGCGCAATTCCCACTTCACTCATGGCTTCCCGATGCGATGGAAGGTCCGACTTCTGTATCTGCTTTGATTCATTCGGCCACGATGGTTACGGCCGGAGTATTTTTGATCGCACGTTTTTTCCCGTTATTTGAGTATGCCAACGTTATGACTCTTGTTGCTCTCGTTGGTGGGTTTACGGCTGTATTTGCAGCAACGATGGGTTTGGTTGCAAATGATATTAAGCGGGTTTTGGCCTATTCAACGATCAGTCAGCTCGGTTACATGGTGATGGCTTTGGGCGTTGGCGCGTATGCCCCAGCAATATTCCATTTATTCACTCATGCATTTTTTAAGGCGGCATTGTTCCTGGGCGCCGGGTCGGTTCATCATGCAGCTGGAACATTCAATATGAAATATATGGGTGGTCTGAAGAGGTATATGCCCTGGACTTACTGGGGAATGATCATAGCCAGTCTTAGTCTTGCTGGCCTCTTTCCTTTTTCTGGTTTCTGGTCAAAAGACGAAATACTTGGGCATGCAGCTGAATTTGGAGCCACGACCGGTAATATTGTTTTGGCTCTAGGATTGATAGCTGCTCTGATGACGGCGTTCTACATGTTTCGGGCAATATTTCTGACATTTCATGGAGAATGGAATGGAGGAGGTGAGAAAGAGGAGGCGGATGCCCAACTTTCAGGCGATCCTTTACCGGTAGGAAATGCGCATTCACATCTTGGGGAGTCCCCGTGGCTGATGATTGGTCCTGTCACGTTGTTAGCGGCCATTTCTGTATTTATAGGATTCTTTTCCAATCCCGTCGTTGACGTGGGTTCGATAGATAAGCACGCTTTTGCTCATTTTGTGACGGTGGAAAATGAAGATGTATTTCCACTAGACGAAGAGGGTGGCCACAAAGCTGCGGATCACGCTGGAGCGGCACCTAAATTTAATTTTGTGGTTGCTGGCATCTCATCTTTGCTTGCGCTAAGTGGAATTGCCCTCGCGTACGCTATGTACATCAAGTCTTGGATTTCACCGTCATCCATGGGCGCGCGATTCCGGCCACTCTACAACCTGATGTTCCGTAAGTATTACTTTGATGAGCTATACGAAAATCTAGTTGTTTCTAAAGGTTTCTACAAGTACCTTGCTGATGCTTTGCGTTGGTTCGATGAGCACTGGGTAGATAACGCAAATATTCATCTTTCCAATTGGGTGTCTCGAATCGGAAAAAGTGGGGTGCTAATTCAAAACGGTCAAACACAGACTTACGCAGTAGGCATGGTCATAGGCGTCATTGCAATTGCAGCGGGGTTCCTGCTATGGGG
>CAJWJL010000169.1:0-4987 GCA_913042135.1 uncultured Chloroflexota bacterium
TGAAATCCATGTCTTCCCCAAATTTCCAGTCAGCAACTGCCAAAGACGGGTATTCCGAATAGAGCCCACCCTTAACATTCTCTCCAATAAGAAAAGCACCACCACCGGTACCATGGTCTGTTCCAGAACCGTTGTCCTTAATCCGTCGACCAAATTCAGTAAACACTAGAATATTTACTTC
Source organism: uncultured Chloroflexota bacterium (assembly GCA_913042135.1). Lineage (GTDB taxonomy): Bacteria > Chloroflexota > Dehalococcoidia > Lucifugimonadales > Lucifugimonadaceae > Lucifugimonas. The sequence continues at coordinate 182 of CAJWJL010000169.1, forward strand.
ATCAGCTGCATCATGCTCTCGAAGATCCTCCATGAAATCTTCGATAGCGTCCGTCAATTCTGTAAGCAACCGAGCGTGTGTTGGAACTTCTTGTGCATGGTGATCATAACCGGCGTGATTGGTATAGAAGATACGTGTTCCAAGTCCAGCCGTGTGGACTCGTACGACATCTCGTAAAGCCTTTGCTATCGGGTTATCTGCATACTCGACCGTTGATTTGTATTTGCGTGGAGCCTCAGCAAGCATATCCGCACCAGTAAGCACGTTATTACCTGTCTGACTCAGATAGTTCATCACCTGACCCGAACCAATCGCAGGTGTGTACATTCGTTGGAATATCTGCAGATCACGGTCACGCTCTTCTTGCAACTCTATCCCAGACATCAACCCATATTTATCGAGGTCACCAATCGAAGTCGCGACCACACCAGGTGCGGCCAGAGCCCTCGGAAGTCCACGCCCAAAATTGACGGCTGTTACAGGATTCAGGCTATCAGGATCAATTTCCTTGATTACTTTTGCCAACCAACCTTCCGTGGCAACTATTTCTGGCTCACAAGTGTGCCATATATCCATAGCCCTAAAGTGAGATCTACTCGCATGTTCGGTCCCAACACCTTGGACAATTGCCATTTTGCCCTGCTCATAAATACGCTTGAAAGCAGCGGCTGAGGGATGCCAGGCCAAAGTGTCAGTAAATGGCAGCGATTTATCCTCCGCTATGCCGACCAAGGGTCGGTTGTCATAATAAATCCCTTCCGTAAATGGGATTACAGTGTTCATAAAGTCGTTGCCGCCAGATAATTGCACTACGACCAGTACTGGATCTTTCGTTTTGCCGTTGGTTTGAACGGTCATCATTTATATCTCTCCGTCATCCTAATCTTCAACGCATATACGGTTGCTGTAAAAAAGATCCGATCAAGCAAACTGAAACTCTCGGGCTGAAACGACCAGAGTCAACATTTGAACCACTCTCGCTGTACTTCTTTCCACTGCTTCTTTTGATCCCCAATCCAAGGAACCATCAGTTTCAGCATGTGCGACCAGCGCTTCCTTGGTCGCCGGCTCTACCTCCAGTGGCCCTACCAGATCCAAAACCTGATCAACAAGCCCCTCCGGTGTGGTCAAATCACTTGCCGTCCTTATTCGATCAATCAATGCCTTAACCCCTGGCTTAGAAGGATCGTTCAACGTATCAACCGCATAGTTGACACGCTCGGTCAAAGTGCCGCCATCAATCCACTCCTGACCTGTATGCCATCCTTCTACGCTAGGCGGGTCCATAAGTTTTTGACCCATGGCAATAACCGTAGGCTCAAGCTTATGCAAATCCGGTGCTGGTTCACTATATTCCCCCGACAATTTCAACACACCCGCTACGAATTCTGTCGGCGACTTGACGTGTTCGAATCTGGCTGATTTAAACCACTCAGAAGTAAACAAAGTACGAAGCACCGCACGTATATCAGCATCTGAATCCATCCAAGTTCTCACAAGGTCATCAATCGCCTTTTGATCACCCGGAGGTTCTATACTCCATGCTGGAACCTGTGCCTCATCCGCCACAAAAAAGTTATATAAATGCCTGCTAATAAAGCGCGCGGTAGCTTCTTCCCGCGCGATGATATTGATCACATCGCCACCATCAAAATTACCAGATTGACCTAAAAAGGTCTTCTCGCCATAATCGTGATCATCAGGCCGAAAGCGATACTGCACCGACCGTTGACCGTACGGGTAAAGAGGAACGGGCTGCTCATAAGTCCAGCCGGTGAATGCTCGAGCAGCACTTTTTATATCGTCTTCTGAATAGTTGCCGATACCCATCGAAAATAACTCGAGGATCTCCCTGCCGTAATTTTCGTTTATGGCAGTACCGTGGTTTTCATTATTGTCGAGCCAGAAAATCATCGCAGGGTCACGAGAAATACCAAGAAGTAAAGTTCTAAAATTCTCCAGGCAATTTTCACGGAGCATCTGTATATGATCGACTATCGTCGGCGTATGCTCACTCTTGGTCCAACCAGTCGCAAATACGCCATGCCAGAAAAGAGTCATCTTTTCTTCCAGAGGTCGCTCGGTGTTAACCATCCTGTAAAACCAGCGTCCATTCCACATAGCCGGATTATCTATATTGGCATGAAGGTGCGGGTAGAACCGAGCCAGAACATCATCTTCTGGCTCATCAAAGCGATCCGGGTTCAGAAGATCTTCAACAATATCCTCATAGCTGCGTTTAGCATACCGTTCGAGCTCTGCTCGATCAGAGCCAAATCCGGCGCGCCGCAACAAATGAGCGGTAAGTGCAATATCAGTTGTCGATTTAGTAGTCATAATGACCCTACATTGTTTCGTTATATACGGTCGCTTTTAGCCTTCAAGCAGACTTTACCGGATTTCTACATCATTTAAGCACCAAATAGTAAAATTTCAACCGGAGATCCCAAAACGCATAGCAGGATTCTCAAGGTTCAGTTATCGTTCAAAAACGTTCATCTAACGAACCAATCGATCAAGTTATTACTTCAGTTGAAATTGTGAATTGAAAAATCCCGTTGAAATCGCGACCAGTCTCGCAAAACATTATGGTCACAAATTAGAAAAGCCCATCATTTATACGCAGGGGGTGGCATTAAGTGGTCGTATAAGAGTTCAAACAGCATTGGGTGGTGCTGATAAAACATTAGAAGACATAGAGCGGATTGTATCGCCTTATTTAATCCAGCCCAGTTCTACATTTGGAATGGATGATGGAACAGCCAACTATGCTGGGGTTTGCTGGGCAGACGAGTTAGCCGAAGCCACAGGTGATAAAAGGTATTTACAACTAATAGAATTAGCTGCCCAACCGTTCGGTCCCACAGTAAACGAAGGTGCACTCGATCCAGACTTGCGAGTCGAAGATATATTCTTTGCATCTACTGTGCTAGGAAGAGCCTTCCGAAGCACGGGCAAATTAAAATACGTCACTTTGTTAACAGAATTTTTAGAATCCTTTACCACTCTCCAGTCGAATAACTTGTGGTGGCATTGCAAGACGTCCCCATACTTTTGGGGACGTGGCAACGCATTTGCTGCATTAGGGTTTGCCGAAGCGATGACCTATATCCCGATAAACCATCCTTCTCGCTCAACGTTAATGCGAACTCACCTGCGACATCTTGAAGGTCTGGCAACACACCAGGATGAATCAGGCATGTGGAGGCAAGTCATCGATAGACCCGAGACGTATCTCGAGCACAGCGCCACTTCCATGATTGGATGCTCTATCGCCCGGGGTATTAGGCGCCATTGGCTAAGTGATGCCTGGCGGCCAACGGTGGAACGGGCATGGGACGCTGTCTCTCAGCGAATCGGTGAAGATGGCTCGATAAAACAAGTTTGCGTCGGTACCGGACCACTCGGATCCCTCGAAGAATATATCCAGCGTCCATACACTGATGGAGTCGATGAAAGAGGCGGAGCAATGGCGCTATGGTTTGCTGCTGAAATGGTGCGAATGCAATCAGAGAACTAAATAGCTAAAAATCGTTCCATACCGAACTGCGTAATATCGATATCACTTTTGCCAGTAGAAATCAGGTCAGCCATAGAACTACCTATTACGGGTGCAAGTAAAATTCCTTGACCGCCAGTTCCTGAAGCGATAAACAATCCTTCTTTACCAGGGATCTTACCCAATATAGGATCGCCATCAGGCGTAACAGGTCTCATACAAGCTGTCTGCAGCAACATACGTTGCCATTCCAATTCGGGCATCATTCGGATACCTCGCAGAGTGAGAGACTCACGCGCATCCAGGGATGGGGTCACATCAAAACCAGTATCGTCCTGCACTGTTGCCGCCAGCCAAATCGCACCATCAGCTTTTTGGAGAATGGAACACGAACTCCCTAGAGTAAATCCATGAATGTGAAAATTAAGCCTCGGACTCAACCCTTCAACTCGAAGTATTTCCCCTTTTTGAGGTACAACAGGAATATCAATGTCGACCCATGCACTCACAGCACCTGACCATGGACCAAGCGCCAGTACTGCAGTGCCGCAATTTATACAATCGTCACCGACCATCACTCCCGTCACACGATCTCTGTCATAAACCAATCCGACCGCTTCATCCAATACATACTCAACACCTTTAAATTCGGCAGCTTGCACAGTCGCCAAGGTAAAGTTGTAACTATCTATAGCAATCACTTTATCGATAAACAATCCGCCATAAACTTCATGCGTGATTCTGGAATCGAGCCTTCTGATTTCATCGGGCTGAATCCAATCACAAGTAAAATTTGGAAAAGCAGCGATACGATCATGTTCTTGCATCATTGCAGGAACCTCTGACTGCTTTAAAGCCAACTCAATGTGAGGCACGTGCAGTGCCTGCACGTCAACACCAGATTCTTGTTCAACCTCTTCCAGCATTTCTTGATGCATAACGAACGATTGATGACTCAAGGATTCTATGCTTCCGGTGCCACTAGTTGGATTAAGGAGTCCAAGGGCATTCCCAGAAGCATGACTCCCTATAGAGTCGCGCTCAACGACCGTGACACTCAACCCCACGCTCGCAAGCCGATACGCAATAGAGGAACCTATCACCCCGCCGCCAACAATGACCACATCACTATGAGTCCTCACTTAGGCGCCCCTCGAGAGTACAGCCAGTCATCTACAATCTGTCGGTCATGGGCAAAAGCAAGGTCTGGTAAATCGTCGATAGTGAAAACCCCCACATCCAACGTTTCATCATCGGCAGAATGCAACACACCCCCAGTCACGCTGACCTCATAAACCGACAAAATG
>CAJWJL010000170.1:0-4960 GCA_913042135.1 uncultured Chloroflexota bacterium
AACGCTCGAACGCCGTTGCTATTTGATCCGAGGGTATGCCCATCCCATTATCGATCACAACGATGGACTTAGCACCCCCTCCAACCACCTGCACATCAACCCGCGTGGAACCTGCGTCAAGTGAGTTTTCCACGAGTTCTTTAACAACCGAAGCAGGACGCTCTATCACCTCTCCTGCCGCTATACGAGATGCGAGATCATCACTCAAAATCTTAATCTGCATCAACGTCAGTCCTTAATTCTTGTAAACCGGTACAAAGCTTGAACCAATCACAAGGTCCAGCGCAAAGAAGTTTACTGTTGCCACTCAAAATCTACCAAAAGTTACATTACGAACTACAACCGTCGAATTCGATTTGTCAGCATTGCGAATCCAAGAGTAGTGATGAACAAGGTCGCTCCTGCAACAGCGAATGCAAGACGCACGTCAAATGATGCCGCGATGAAACCCAGTGGTAATGCCCCAAGCGGCATAAGGCCAAAATTCATCATATAAACGCCCATTACCCGACCGCGGTATGCTTCCTCAGTCTCCTCTAGGATGAGGGATGCATTAAGTGACCTTCTTCCAGAGTCACCAATTCCGATCACAACCATGATAAAAGCTGCTACCACATACGACGTTGTCGCAGATACGAGCAAGATGGCCAATCCTGATATCAGTGTAGTGCCCAATAAAAACCAGCCTCGGTGGCTGGTTTTTGAAAGCCCTGCGATTACGAGTGAACCAAATAAGGCTCCTACTCCAATCATACTCATGAGCAGACCTAAGGCTTCGACCTCCATGTGGAATACCTCTTCAATCTGCACCGGCATCAAAGTCCGAAACGGCATAGCAAGTAGCGCTGTAGACAGTGACATAAGCAACAACATAAGCACAGTACGATTCCGGCGTGTGTAAATAATCCCCTGTTTTATATCGCCCCACATACGCTTACCAGCTTTACGTATTGGAACCACGTAAGGAACGAAGCCCATAAACACTATTGCACTGGCAATAAGTCCGGAGATAACGTAGTAAGTCGCTGCGGCTCCACCAAACCCGTAAATCAGCCCTCCTATACCAGGGGCAGCCACTGTCATAAGTGACATTCCCGAGGAATTCAGTGCCACCGCATTGGTAAGTTGATTCTCATCGACTAACTGGCCGATAATTGCCTGACGGGCCGGCATCAGGAATGCCCACAAAGCTCCTTGCCCGATCGCGGCCAAAACAAGATGAAAAACAGTCACGGTATTTGTTGAGATCGAAACGGCCATGAAAAGAGTTATCACTAGCATCCCAAGCTGACAGACCTGAATGATCCGCTTCCTCGCGTATCTGTCCGCTGCCGCACCGCCATATAAAGACAACAACAATATCGGCGGAGCAAATCCCGCGCCAACGACCACAACTGCGATTGGGGATTTCGTAAGCTCCCAGGTCAAATATCCTCGAGCCAGCATCTGAACGTTTACTCCTGCCATAAGCAAAAGCATCCCGAACCACAGAGAACGAAAATCTGAATTCCCAAGAGATGAAAAAGTTCGTGCCGCCAAACGGTTGGATTTTTTTTCGTCAACAGTAGGGATATTCAAGTGTGATCTACAGCTTGCAAAAAGACCATTTCTATTTCTACCGACATGAGATACAACCAGTCAATCGATTTTGATTATTTTGCACAGGCAGCGGTCATTAGAAAAAAGTTCTGACGAATATGTGCCTCCGGATTATTTTATCCGTCTTAGATTTGGCAACAGAAAAACAGCTAGAACCGCAAAGCCAATCAATAAGACAGCTATGATGCCCACAGCCTGCTGAGCGCCAAATTTCTCCATGGACCAGCCCAGAGGATACATGCCGAGAGGCATCAGGCCATACGTCATCATCAAAACACTCATTACCCTAGATCTGTATTCATCAGCAGAGTTTTCCATCATCACGCTTTGCCCGAGGGCCCATCGGGCTTGTTCACCAATACCAGTACCAACCATCGCTATCACACCAGCGAGAAAAACAGGGAATCCTGATATCAGCGCCAGAGAAAGTCCTGCAATAATTGCACCCCCTATTAAAACCCAACCGCGGTGATGCCCTTCCCTGAGATTAGCAATTGCAATTGACCCAACCAAAGCACCAAGACCAGTGGCAGTCAGGAGGATCCCAACCTCTGAACCAGCAGACCCATAAACATCTTTCGCATATGCCGGAACGAGCATCCTGAACGGCATTGCAAGCAAAGCTACTATGACGCTATATATCATCAACTGAAGCAGTACCTTGTTTCGCCCAATATATCTAAATCCGGCCAGCATATTACGCACAACGCTGTCTTTAATAGATCTGTCCGATGGATACATCTTAGGCACCATGCTTGTGAAAACCACCGCACTAACCATCACGGCACAGATAACGAAGTAAACAACTTCTGCCCCAATGAACTGATATACGTATCCAGCCATGGCTGGTGCTACGAGAGACATGATGCTCATAGCCATAGCATTCAAAGCAAAAGCGTTAGCCAATTGGTGTTTCTTTACCAAGGACGGTATGGCCGCCTGCCGCGCTGGCATCATAAAAGCAAACATCGCACCTTGAATCATTGAAACTACGAATAGATGTTGCCACACAACTACGTCCAAAAAGATCAAAATGCCCACGACACCGGCCAACAACCCATTCACCAGTTGTGCAGTCTGGATAATAGAACGGCGTTCCATTCGGTCGCCCAATACTCCACCGAACAAAGACACCACCAGAAGACTTGGTGCGAAACCCATACCAACGAAACCGGTGATCGTATAATCACCCGTCAAATCGTAAACGAGTATTCCACGAGCCACCATCTGCATCTGGATGCCCCACATGGAAAAGACCATGCCGAACCACAACAACCTGAAGTTCCGATTTTCCAGAGACTCAAACGTGTGGAGTATCGCTGATTGGATTTTTTCAAAGAAACTTAAATGACTGGGCTCAGGCGAGTGAGATGGCCCCGTCACATTTTCCTCGGAATTTGAAAGATCTTGTACTTCCAGCTTGGGCAATAGTCTATTTTTCGACGCAAACGTGATATGTAACAGGCGGTCTGACTAAAAAAATCACTAGAGCAAATATGTCAAGTTTTGAAGAATACTCCTCAATTGTCGTTTCAGGTGCGATTTCCTTGCAAATAACTATGGCTTGGGCCGATCTCATCCATATAATCTTTATTTCACATCCACACAACATTAAACCCCAATGACCACACTGACTGCACCTACCATAGAAGATATACGCGAAGCAAAATTGACCGCCGGTAAGCATATCCTGCGGACGCCACTTAGACGCTACCCTATCCTTTCTGAGCTACTCGACGCTGATGTTTGGGTCAAGCATGAAAACTTCCAACTTTTGGGATCGTTCAAGGTCCGTGGCGGGATCAATCTCGTATCACAGACGCCCCAAAAAGACAGGGCAAAAGGATTTGTAACGGCATCTTCGGGTAACCATGGTCAATCTATCGCTTATGCATCCAAAGCTTTCAATGCTCCTTGCACAATCGTGCTTCCCGAAGGTGCTAACCCCGTGAAAGCAGGATCAATAACCGCAATGGGCGCAAAGCTCATTTTCCACGGCGATGTGGTTGAACGTTCCAGAGAGCGAGCAGAGGAGTTAGCGAAAACCGAGGGTATGCGATTCGTCTGCCCTGCAAACGAGCCAGCCCTTATTGCCGGAGTAGGAACATACTCTTTAGAAATCTATGACGACTTGGATCAAATCGACGTGCTCATCGTCCCCGTTGGAGCTGGATCCGGTGCCTCAGGTGCATGCATAGTTACCAACGCAATCTCTCCATCAACACATGTTATAGGCGTACAATCCGCCAGCGCTCCCGCTGCCTTCCATGCCTGGAATTCTGGCCGATTCGAAATATATCCAATGTCAACAACAGCCGAAGGATTAGCAACTGAATCGGCATATCCCCTGCCAATCGGGATTTTGCGTGAAAAGTTAAACGAATTCCTGTTGGTTCAAGATTCAGAAATCACTGCGGCGATTAAACACTACGTTCACGCTACAAGATCGCTTGTGGAACACGCTGGTGCAGCGTCTCTAGCCGCCGCCCTCAATATCAAAGACTCACTAAAGGGAAAACGCGTAGTTTTAGTCGCAAGCGGAGGGAATATCACAACCGATCAACTCAAAGCAGTACTCGCATGAAATCAGCTGGCGGAAGATTGGCTGCCTCCGATAGCCTTAATTTCCTTCTCTATAACATGAACCCTCGTGTAATCCTCCCGGTACATAGCAAACGCCCTGTCAAGGTAAAGTTGCGCCCGTTTTGCAGAATGAGCTCTACCATCTGCAGCTGCTTCGATCATTAAGTCAATCCGCCGATTCTCGGGGACATGCTTAGCGATAGATCTGATTTTGGTCTCACTCTCTAGGGCTCCGGCCGTATCCCCACCACTAGATTCATACTGAAAACGCCCCATCAGCGTAGTCAGTTCCGTTAATAAATCTGGCTCAGACATCATGCTGTACATAACATCGTTAACGTCGGCGACTTTAGTATCGGTAGAGCCAGATGATTCACGATCATCAACTTTATTACTCCGAGGCCATGCAGCGTCGGGATCAGCCGCACCAATACCTAACTTCTCACACTGCTCCGCATATTCTCCGGAAATATCAGCAACAACTGCCATAAGCGAGGTGATGTCATCAAAATCCACCGTTCCACCAAATAACAAATCATCACTTCGGCTAACAGCAGTTTCACGTAGCCAAGATTCTGAGGGGACTGGCTCAGGTGCAGGCGGAAATGAAAACGATGACATGTCACCCGAACCTAACTGCTCTACTTGCCCTGCAAGAAACGGAGGAACGTACTTGCTGATATCTACTGATATCGGAAGGGTAACTACGTATGACGCACCGACCCGTTCAGGATTTGCCCCGTCACGGAAGTAGATCAACGCATGCCCCTTAGGACTT
>CAJWJL010000171.1:0-4841 GCA_913042135.1 uncultured Chloroflexota bacterium
TGTGGTGATCAGATCTACGATGCCTTTGTTTACGACTTACATTGGCAATTCGACTTATCTGAATGGCCAAGAGCAGGCGGATCCACCTGCGGACCCGGCGGAGTCGGCATTGATTGCAGGTTTAGATGCGGGCACCATTGCCAGGAATGGCCAGGTTAATGTGACCTTCCGGGTTCTTGTTGATGCCATACCTGAGTCAGACCAGGGCGGACAGACACAAGGACAGGTTACTGCACCCAGCAGTGTTGTCGTGGATAATGCCTATGGGGACGCTGGTAGTGGGAGGCTTTATTACAGAGTAACGTCCTTATCGATAGACCAAGCAGCAAAACCGGGAACCTACACCTTTTTTAGCCTTGTGCCTGACTCAGCAGCGCCGGCTTCGGTAGACCTCAAGCTTAACGGTGTAATCGTTGATACCCTGACCTATAACTGGCAAACAACAGTTGGTGCAGGTAATGTCTATACCTTCGATTTTCCAGGCTATTTGCAACTGTCGGTTACAAAAGATGGTTCGGGGACCATGAATCTTTACAACATGCCGGAGAGCATCTTTAATGACGTCGAGACTGTAGTTGTGCGTTAACAGGGTCTCAACCTGACAGACCGTTACGCTGTCTAGATACCAGCATGGAAAAGGACTTGATGAGCTAGCTCATTTAGGGAAAGGCCGACCGTTCACGCAGGAATGTCAATTACAAGGTAAGAAAGCGTGCGGAAACTGGATGTAGTATCGTTTAACGCCTCCCTTGTGCGTGACTGATCCCTGAAGTCCCCCGTGCAGCCACTTTATGTCTTATATAAATAGTTATGCCTAAAGCACTCGAGACCAAACTAAACCTATCGCGCCCAGATTCGGATAAAGAATCAGCCTCCAATTTCGGCCACATTCCGTAAGCGGTCTGAAGCGACCAAGTGGGCCAGAGAAACAGAATCTGCCCAGATCACGGGGGTCTATTCTCCACTCCAAGCACCATTACGGTTTAGTTACGAAAACACATACGTATATCCTCGACACACAGCGGGGGGAGTAGTATTCAAGCGAACAGGTAACACTACAACAGCGTGAGGCCGCTTAATTTTGCGCTATTTTGGGAAGCCAAAATCGAAGAAAGTTAACCAAAAGGGTTCCCACATTGGGTCCCTGTGAGTTTTGACTATTTAGTGATCATTAGGTAACCGGCACATAGAGTAATTACGATCGTTGCATATTCGACATATTTCCAGTCAGCCCCAAAATTCTTGAACTGTCCGACCAGCACTACCAGCGCTACAAGCCACAACAAACTGCCTAGAATTCGACGGATAATCATTAGTTTCTGCTGCTCTCTGAGTGTGAAAAGTTTACCGTATGTTGGTTGCGCTGAGCGAGTTATGCACCTAGTCTCGGTAGACGCACAGGACCTCGATGGAGAAAATAGATAAACAAATACTGCGCCTATGAGACCAAACACTAGGCCAACTATTGCAGATGGGATGTTCAGTTTTTTATTGCATTTAATTTCCTACATCGACACGAATTGGACCAACCGCTTCCATAGTCATTTCTATTTGACGTGAGCCTATTTGTTCCTTTCGATAGGCGGCTATCGTTGCTTTGAAGTCTTCATATACTTCCTTTGAGGCATAAGTGCCGAATGAGCCGTGATTATGTCCATCGATTTCGAACCACTGTATCGTTGTTCCTTCAGGTAGGCCGTCACCGATGCTCGCTTCCATATCATCCCAGTCAATCGCATTGGCATGTTTCCAAGTAGTCATTACGGCATATTTCATAGCTTTTATCTCCGTGGTATTTCTACTGTGTAACTCTTTTATAGAGGGAAAGTGCAGTCAATACAGCAAACACTGTGGTTCCTCCAATAAGTTCCCCGGCTTCGGTGACTGTCGCTATTCCAAGTGTGATACACATAACGGCAAATCCCAGAATGCATCCGTTGAGAACTGACTGCTGTGACTTTGTATCCTCTACTCTTCCTGCAAAAAAGGTAATAGAGGCTATTACGAAGAGTAGTGAAGCGATGAGATGCCGGATTGTGACTGCTATATCAAATGCGTCACCCTGAGCGTAAGGAAATTCACTTTCAGTGATACCTGCAGGGTCAATGTGCATCCTTATGCTAATCAACGTTAGCACAACCGCAAAAATGGTTAATGTTGTTTTGTAAGACAATATATTCTTCATAGCTTTTATCTCCGTTGTAGGTACTGAGGATTAGTTTAGTCATTCCATCGAGTGGATGGTACGCTTTCGTACACCATTAGCTCTATAAACCGGCCAGGATGGCCGGTTTTCTGTCCACGGAAGGACTATGGCAAAACAACCAAATGGGCTTGTGGGAGTACCTTTCGTCCATTGAATAGGGCGAAATAGAAAAAAGAAAGAATCACCTTCGGGTGGCTTTTTTTGTGGAAGGGCTGCGAAACTAGACCTGTCCGCCACCCAGCCGGAGATCGATCATGGAACAGATTATCGACGCTTACCCCGAACTGAATCGCGACCTGCGCTTCTTCCCGCTCGGCGTGGAAAACCCGATGCTGTTGACCCACGAACAAATAGACCACTACAACGAGAAGGGCTATATCGCGCCCATTGACGTGTTGGATGCAGAGCAGATTGGTGCCATTCGAGAGTATTTCGACGAACTCCTTCCCAAGGCGCTCGATGCAGGCTGGGATAGCTACGAGATCACCGACTGGCATAAGACTTGCCGGGGCGTGTGGGACATCGTCACGCGCTCAGAGATCCTGGACGTAGTCCAGGATCTGCTGGGCCCCACCCTCATCCTGCGAAACAGCAGCTGCTTCATCAAGATGCCTGGCGACGGCAAGCGGGTGAGTTGGCATCAGGACGCTTCTTATTGGCCCATCTCTCCGAGCAAGGTCGTATCGGCGTGGCTCGCCATAGACGACGTGGACTCCGAGAATGCGCCCCTGCAGATCATTCCGGGGTCTCACCTACACGCCCAATTGCCGTTTAACGAAAGTACCTCGGAAGAGAACAACGTTCTCAGTCAGACGGTGAAAAATCCAGAACAGTACGGCGACGGGCCAGTGGCTCTGGAGCTCAAGGCCGGCCAGATGTCTCTGCACAGCGATTGGGTCTTGCACGGTTCGGACGTCAATCGCTCTAACCGGCGTCGCTGCGGGCTGGCGATGCGGTACCTGTCGTCGGACGTGCGGGCCTACAACGGCTGGAATGAGAATTCGATCGTGTGCCGGGGCGAAGATCCAAGCGGGCACTGGGCTAACCACCCGCGTCCACTCGGCGAACTCATTTCTCGCAAGGAAAGCAAGGAGCCTCCCCTGTCACACGAGTGGACGGAGAAAACGAATTAGTCCAGGCGCAGACAGAGCCCGAACTCGAACACCCACTCGAAATGTACGGACACAAGGAACCTGATGAAGCAATTCCCTCTATTTTCGGGTGCGATGCGTAACCGGCTGATATTCGGGACATTCGCCATAATAGATTTAAGCAGGTCGAGGTGCGCTTGCGGCATATTGCGATACCCCGATAATCCCTCTCGTCGTCTCCAACTTTTAACCGTCCCTTGTGAGACATGAAGCCGATCAGCAACTTCCTTTATGGTTAGCCGATGTCTCCGCATTAGCTGTCTCAGACCCCTGTTTACGGTTTTCTTCATTGACGGGACTCAAAGATCTGTCGGGTTTGCCGGAAGCGCCATAGGGCATGAAAAAGCAATGCAGCAACAATAACAGTACCGCCCAAAAGAGTTCTAATACCAGGCTCCTCTCCAATCACAATCCAAACCCACATCGGACCGATGATTGTTTCTAAAAGAGTTAGCATGGCCACCTCCGGTGCTGGAAGATAGCGCGGCCCAAGAGTTAGGAGTGCGAGGGCTACAGGCAATACAATGCTTGCACCAACCACCAAATAAAACCACTGATCGAATCCTAGAACAGGAAACTGGGCAAAAGGAGAGGCCACCAACGCAGCCAATAATAGTCCCAAGCCAGCAGCAGGAATCATATTGAGATCTCGACTATAACGCACCACCGTATACACGCCAGCAATAACAACAGCATTAATCAGTGCTATTAGATCTCCCAACCAGTTACCCGTAGCCAGCCCAGCACTTGCCACAACCACGAGACCCAGACCTGCAGACCAGATGGCGAGCCATGTGGGCCGTTCAATCACATCGTCTAGAAATATTCGGGTCAGGAGTGCGGCTATCAATGGTGTACTTGCAAATATGACGAGAACGTTCGCTACCGTTGTTCGCTCCAACGCCAAGTAGAAGGTCCAGCTTGCTGCCCCTTCGAGCACTACCACCACTAGACCCCCGACACCCATCATCAATATATTCTGCAGAAAATTTCGTCCACAGTAGAGGCTATATCCAATCAACATCAGGACACCCGCGATCGTGCATCTATAAACAACAAACGTGAAGAACTCGACATCGGTAAGTCGGATCAGCAAGGCATCTGGCGTAAAGATCAGAACACCTGCCAGTGTTAGCCAAAACCCTTTACGGTAGTCAGCACTCAAAGCGTTCTCCAGCTTTCCCAGGGTTATAGTCTGCGCTGTCACCAAAACATCGGATTAGGGACGCACCACGTGTATCCATATTCGATGGATGTTGTAACCCAGAGGACAACTACGGTCAGTTAGAACATTGCGCAATAAATGTCTCGATCGAATCGACCGGAATAGGACCAGTCTGAAAAGCAACGAAAGTTCCACTGGGATCAAAGATCATTATAGAGGGTGTACCTTGGAATGGCTGACGACTATGGGATAAGACGAACTCTACGGTAGCCTGGCGAGCCTCCTTTAAAAAGGCCGATAAGGTTTCGCAGTAGCCTGT
>CAJWJL010000172.1:0-4832 GCA_913042135.1 uncultured Chloroflexota bacterium
ACTCATGGCACAGTGAGGCAGTAGAAATGGCCACAATCCGTAAGAGAACTGGGCGCTACTGGATTAATACCCCCACAGTTCAAATATTCTATCCCTTGAGATGCTTCTCATCTTGAGGGTATTTGTAGTAGCGTTCCGCCATCAATCAAAAAGATCAACTTCTGGAAACAGCCTTCACTGGTCACTACCGGGCAGACCTTCCGCCTTTCCATACAGCGAAAATATGGAGATAGAAAGCTGCATGTGGTAAAACTCAGCCCCATCGATGGCATGGGCGGTGTGATGGCCATCTAGAAACTGACCGGGGAGTAGTCTGGTCAGGTGAGGATCAGACAGATCATAAGGAGACGATGAGCATGACGACCTATACGGGTAGCTGTATGTGTGGCGCGGTAAGTTTGGAAGTCGAGGGTGACCCTCAGGCAATGCTGCTATGTCACTGCAAGGCTTGTCGTGCCTGGTCGGCAAGCCCGGTCAATGGTGCAGCCATTTGGCCCCAGGACAAAATGACTATTACTGGCGGTGAAGATCAGATCCAGAGTTACGCGAGCTCAGAAGGGCACAAACGTGCCTGGTGTCAGAAGTGCGGAGGGCATGTTTTCCATGATGTTGGTCCTCTAGGCGTAGTCGACGTTTATGCTTCTGTAATCAAAGATATGGAGTTCAAACCGGCCATTCACATCAATTACGAAAGTACTATACTGCCCATCAAGGATGGTCTACCGAAGTTCAAGGATTTCCCCGAGGACTTTGGTGGGTCGGGAGAAATGCTGCCCGAGTAGGTCAGGCCGACAAGCCTCAGCTGTCTGGGCTTATGCTGGCGTCATATGGCGCCAATCGCCCCAACCAATATAGGCGGGAGTACCTTTTACGACTGCCGGCGACCGGATAATCTCCTTTGCGGGTTTTGATTGTTGCCAAGTTTTGATCTCCCTACTATGGTCTTTGTTGGGTCGCATACAACCGGGATAGGAGACGCCAGCTAAAAGCTTACCGTGCCGTTCAATTACTTGTGCGGTTTCAATAGCCTGGCGACCTGCTAGGGACCCGATACGAAAGCGTTAGGGTCTTCTCACCCGGCCCACCTAACACCTTCACTCAGGAGTCGCAGTCCTAACGATGCCTTGGGCACTTGTCATCTCCTGTTGTATAGGCATGTTCGCAGCGACCGCCAGCGGTTCAACCCGGGCGCCATTCCTGATTGAGATGGCGACCGATTTCGCGGTTGGCTTGCCTGCGATTGCCAATCTTTTCGGGCTGACTGCCCTTTTCTGGGGTCTATCATCGTTTCTGTCTGGAAAGGGTGCAGATCGATGGGGGCGTCGAATGTTTCTTGTTATCAGCCCCGTTGGTCTGGCAACATCGTTGGTGGCCACATCGATTACACAACAATATGGGTCACTGGTGATTTGTATCGCGCTTGCTGGTATTTTCTGTGGTTCGTTTTCTGCAATTTCAATGACTGAAGTTTCTTTACGGGCACACGATCAGCAGCGTGGCCGGGCACTGGGTTGGGTCATGAGTGGCCAATCACTTACTTTGCTGATTGGTATACCGTTAGCTGCCTGGATTGGAGCGTCGATCGGTTGGCGTGGTGTGCACGTCTCGGTCGCTGGCGTGGCAATTGTTGCCGCGATCCTTCTGCTAATAAACGTGGGCAATCACTCACAAAAAAACAGGGTCTCAAACAAGGATATCGACGCTGCGCAACCCACGCTCCGGCAGGCTTTAACAGGTCCCGTCGTGCGGCTATTTGCCTCATCAATCCTGGAACGAATCGGCTTTGGGCTAGCTACTTTCTTCTATCCCGCTTTTTTGCGAACCGCCTACGATCTTCAGATCGAGGCCGTCGCTCTACCATTGGTAGGGTTTGCCGTTGGGAACATAACCGGTACTCTTTTGGGTGGACAACTCGCAGATCGATTTCCTTTTCGCAGAGCAAGCATTGCGGGAATGCTATTACTGTCTGGTGGCTTTGCACTGGCCTGGTTCCTATGGACTCCAGGCCTTGTGATCACCACATTGCTGGGGATTGGGTTTTCCCTATGTAACGCTTTATCTCGCCCACCGTTGATGGCAGCCTTGGCCGATGGACCCACAGAAGTACGTGGGGTCATTATGGGGTTGAATAGTTCAGTTGCCAGTATCGGCTGGCTCACAGCTTCAGTCATCGGGGGATGGTTGTACCTTGGCGTTGGGTTCAATGGATTCGGGCCCCTGATGTTATTTGCTTGCGCAATGGGAGCCCTGGTTGTACTTCCAGATCGCAAACTGAGATCGGACCAACCATCCGTCAACGCATCATGTCTTGAATAATTTAACAAATAATAAAGAGTGAGATACCTCTCATTGTTAATGTGTCAACAATTTGATGAACCAGGGTTTAGTTTGGTTCTTCCGAGTCCATTGAAGCCTATTTGCGCGGAGTCTGCAGCTGATCTATAAAAGGATTTCTGAATATTTGCCAACACCGGTATAGTTAAAAAATAGATCCAGAAGAGACGACAAAGTGAGCAGAGAGACTGAAGTGCTGTAGGACAGAAGATGCTTCCTAAAGCCTTCGAAAATAGGCACAAGCAGGTTTTGCTAAAAAACCGATTGGAATTGTATCGTTAGTAGCACGTCAAATACCTGGGAGGGAACAATGCTTGAAGCTGACGTGTTGAAATATCCGACGAGGTCCATAACAAGCGAACAACGAGAGGCGTTCTTTGCTAATGGCAGTCTGGTCCTGGAAAGCTTTATCGGGAACGACTGGTTGGCGCGATTGCGTCATGCGGCTTCCAAGAGCATCGAGTCGGCTCGGCATGTCACTGAGAATAACGCGACCTACGTGCTCGAATCCGGCCATTCGCCAGAAGCCCCTGCGCTGAGAAGACTCAACAGCCCGGTCTGTAATCATCCGGACTTCTGGCGTTTTGCCTGTGAATCGTCGATTGTTGAATTGGCTGCGGACCTGTGTGGACCGCACGTCAAGTTTTATCATTCCAAACTCAATTTCAAGTGGCCACACGTAGGGCAGAAGTTTGATTGGCACCAGGATATTCCCGCGTGGCCCCATACGGATTACAGCCCAGTTACTATCGGTCTCTACCTGGAAGATTGTGGTGTCGAACAGGGCCCACTGATGGCCATCAATGGCACTCACCGTGGCGACCTGCACAGCATGTACGATGAAAATCACAACTGGGTGCTGCGCATACCCGAAGAAAACCTCGAATCGGGCTGGCAGGATCACATCGTGAATTTGACTGGCCCGGCCGGTTCAGTAGTCGTTCTCAACTGTCGTGTGATTCATGGCTCACACCAGAATAATTCCACACAGATGAGACCACTGCTGCTTAATGTGTACTCCTCTGCTGACTCAATGCCATATGCCTTTAACCCGCTTGCCAGCGAGTACGATGGTGTGATTGTGTGCGGTGAACCTGCCCGCTATGCGAGCCATGATCCCCGGGGATGTGAGTTACCGCCGGATTGGTCAAAAGGTTACGTTGGTCCTTGGCAACACCAGGCAACCGGTCGAGCAGTAGAAGAAGAATCTGCCTGATAAGCCACTCCCCATAGCGTTTTAGAATCTCTTACCGCGTCGATAGGGGCGCTGGCTGGAATAGATGATGTTCCATGTCTGCCGCCGTCGCAGCCTTCTAATCTCTCGGGATGGGGCATGAAATAACGAGTTTTTCCTGGAGGCATCCTTTACATCGGATGGGATCGTTACCAGTTGTAAGAAAGAGATTTATGCCACTATTAGGGCAATTACGGCGATCAATACAGACTCAGACGACCACCAAATCTTAAGGCTATCTGAAGCTGTCGTTGTGTATCGGTAGGAATCTACAAAGGCGGGCAAATCAGGCCGCCAGTCTGAAGAGTTACACCCAGATCCCGCTTCAACATTGCTTCCAACGTGTCGAGTCCTCAATCGAGACATTCTTTTTGAAAAAGCCTGCCTCGGGAACCTTTTATCCAGTGAGCATGAAATAAGCCAGAAATTGACATAATTTCTACATCTATTTCCTTTCATCAACGAACATAATAGCCAATATATCAATATTATACTGCTTATTGTTCATCTAATATATAAATAGATTCCTTCCTGTGTCGGAGGTTTTACCGGGAACGTGGAAGATGCGATATGTTTTTAGATAATGTCAGTGGTACCAAATACCGGCTTTGCTTCCTTTTCGGGTTGTCTATCGTGATTTGTGTTTTCTCAGGATGCAGCAAAGACAAGCCAACAGCGGATAGCGGAATTTTATCGGACAATGTTGATCAGTTGTCTGTCGCCGCTAGATTCCCTGAGCTAAAAGATAAGACACCGGCTGAGGCCGCTGCTGCCTATGAGGCTGCCGGGCTAACGGGAGAATTATCAATTATTTACAATGGCAATTGTGCTCCTGGACACGGCAACGGCAAGGTGTTCCGACAAGAACCAAAGGCCAATAGCCCGGTCGATAAGCTTGCAAGAGTTGCATTGCATACCGGCTGCTTTAATGTCGAGATAACTAAAACTACCAACGGGAGAATTACTCCCCTTTTGGACGATCCTGCTGAAGAGACATCGGTTGCTGGCGTTATTAATATCCAAGCCTACAACAGTCTAGCCTTTGAAGTGTCACCCGATCCTGGCTGTGACATTTCTGAGGTCTTGGTCGACGGTGACTCGGTGACCCTGACACCGAGTGATACCTACAATATTGCGGAGGTGACATCTGCGCACAGTGTGGTCGCTAACTTCGACTGTGAAACATTAGTTGAATTACCACCATCGGTGCCAGAACCAGAACCAGAACCAGAACCAGAACCAGAACCAGAACCAGAACCAGAAC
>CAJWJL010000173.1:0-4832 GCA_913042135.1 uncultured Chloroflexota bacterium
TAAACTGCACGACCGTATATCGGGTCTATGATCGTAAGGTCACCGTCATTACCTTCTGAAAGCCTGCCTTTATTTTCCAGCCCAATCATCTTTGCTGGATTAAGACTTAGCTTCACCACCAGTTCAAGCGGCTCCAATCCTCCAAATTTAACCAACTGCATACACTGCTCGATATTGACGTTACGAGGCAATATACCGGCATCACTACCCACCGCATCTATTATGAATTCGTCTTCGCTATTTTTTGCCACGGTTAATTGAAAAGCAGAAGTTGAGTTGTTAACAGGAAAGCTCATCTGAACATCTGTATTACCCTCATTAAATAGCTCCACACCCCTTTTACCCGAAACCAGAATCAACCCAGTTCTTGTTTCTTCAACGGTCGAGGCGTAACCATCCATCAAGGCAGATCTAAGTCCATCAGCCGTTGTAGCGTAGCCTTTGAGACGCAAGCAGTTCTGGCACACATCTGCCAAAACGTTGCCATCTGGATCGCATTTACCAAGTGTGAAGTTCGGACGGGCCAGGTGCACTTCTGAGACAATTTGAGACCGTACATCGGTGAGGATCTGCAAAGACTCAATTATCTCCTCTTCAACAGGGAGGATTGATCCACGACAATACGCGTTGATGTGGGCTATATGGACTCTCCCATTAGCACCGAGCAAGGAAGGGATCTCTCGGAGACCATCCAGACGAGACCCTGTTTCAGTAGTGCCGAGATGAAAAGCTACATAAGCTGTCATTCCATTCGCAGCCCTAATGAAATTCGATGTTTCTTCAGGCGTGAAGGGATAGTATCCGCCCAACAACTTGACCCCAATCGACCCAGCATCCATTGCTGTGTTGATCACCTTTTCGATTTGGGCGTAATTTATCCGACCCTCCGGTACAGTCTCACCTGGCTTTAAATACCCGAGGCTCCCAACATTTATACCCGAACCTCTGGCCTCGATTCCCATACGAAGAGTGTCCATACTACCGCCCAGATCAATGACCGTAGTCGCCCCTGCAGACGCCAGCATCTGAAGGCCTAACCCATAGGTGTGTCCTGTTGTTGATAAGTCGGCATTCCGCCTGCGTTGAAGCTCGACGTGAGCATGGGTGTCAATCATCCCTGGAATGACCCATTTACCAGAAGTATCGATAACGTCATCAGCATTATTTGGATCTATATCGGTCTCTAAACTCTGTATTACACCATCGGATATGCCCACATCAGTTATAGAGTCCAGACCAGACTCAGCATCGAGCACGCGACCGTTTTTTACAAGTAATTCGTATCGCAGGGGAAGAACTCCTTTAATTCTCTAAAGTTTTCATGATGGATCGACGACCCAATCCGAGAGAATAAATGCCAGTTTATGCAAAAATCGTGAAAGTTTGACGAAAAACTTAGACAATTAGAAGTCATATCAACGATTATTCTTGTATGTAATCATTTCGAAACAACGTTTAGAGGAAATCATGGTCATACGCTTCAATTGGACACGGGAACCTAGGAATTGCCTGAAATGAAATTTACGGTCGCCGCTCTATACCATTTCACCAGAATTAAGGATCCTGTTGCAAAACGGTATCCGCTGCTCTCACTCTGTCGGTCACAGGGAGTTCGTGGAACTGTTCTCCTGGCTACGGAAGGTATAAACGGCACAATCGCGGGGACGCCTGAAGGCATTGCATCGGTCATTGATCATCTAGAGGGTTGGCCGGAGGTCGATAACCTTGAAGTTAAATATTCTTTTAGCAATGAAAATAGCTTCAAGCGATTGAAGGTGAAAATAAAAAACGAGATCGTGACCATTCGCAAACCCGAAATAAATACTCCCTTGGACGTAGGAAAATACGTCCAACCCGCAGAATGGAACGATTTGATCACCCGGGAAGATGTGTTACTAGTTGACACGCGTAATAATTTCGAATTTAAAATCGGTCGTTTTTCTAATGCCATTGAACCAGGTACCGATAGCTTCCACGAGTTCCCCGACTGGGCAGATAAGCTCGCTTCACGACCCGACAAGCCCTCTGCCGTTGCTATGTATTGCACCGGAGGAATTCGCTGCGAAAAAGCAACCGCATACATGAAGCAAGTCGGATTTGATGAGGTATATCACCTCAAGGGCGGCATACTCAAATATTTAGAAGACGTTCCAGAGGACGAAAGCCTGTGGGAGGGTGAATGCTTTGTTTTTGACGGGAGGGTGTCGTTGAAGCATGGGTTGAAAGAAGGCAATTACGAACTATGCTACGGGTGCCAGTTCCCCATCTCGCCATCTGATCGTAGCTCACCACTTTTCGAACAAGGGGTGAGTTGTCCGCGCTGCCATGATTCTCTTCCCGATGCTGACAGAGCCCGTTATCGTGAAAGACAGCGCCAAATAGTCATGGCATTATCACGAGATGAGCAACATATAGGCGATGATGCGAACTCAGCGATCCATGCTCGCAAAACAAAGCATTAAACGGATCAAAACGTACGTTTTTAAAACAGTGGGTCAGCTGAATTCAGCTGACCCACTTACGTTAACTTCGTAATAATTTCGTGTGATCAGACGACATCAAACTGATCACGAAACAAATAGGAAGTTTATTTCCATTCCCACAGGTCCCATGAAGCGTTACCTTCAGCGTCTACTACCCAGTCATAAACTACTGCGGTTCCGTTCAAGCTTGATAGTGATGGAGCCGAAGCTTGGAAGTAAACCATCCCTTTAAAAATCGATCCGCCATCTTCTGTGAAAGTTCCGATACCGGTCGCTGTGAAAGTTGCTACCCCATCTGCAGCCATAACTACTCCCTGATTAGGGCATTCTCCGTAAAGGGTTCCATCTGTTCTCATATCCGAGGTGTAAGTTGCCATACCCTGGACCCCAGTACCTGCAAGGGTGCCGGATCCCTCAGCTGTCGTTTCAAACCTCGGCAAAGCACCGTTACCTGGCAAAACTTTGTTGCGCGTGGTTTGCTGCATTGATCCTATTTTTTCGCCTAGCATTTTAAGTCTCCTGCTTGGAAAATCTGCTCATATTTTTAGGCAGATATGTGTCATTTATTGGTCAGACATTTAAAAATACCGGCCATCGCTTATATTGTTGGGATCAAAGGAGATATTTATTTGTTTATTTACTAATTGCATGTACAGTTCAGCGACGGGAATAAACATTAGTAAACAGGATCAGTATGCAAACTAGAAGACTAGGAATCGATGGCCCAGAAGTCCCTGTTGTTTGCCTGGGGGCGTGGCCTCTGGGCGGCGGCATGGGAGTTGTCACAGATGATCAGGTTATAGCCACCGTTCATGCTTCGATCGACTCTGGGGCCAATTTTATCGATACAGCCGAGGGCTATCGCACCAGTGAATCGGTTTTAGGCAAGGCCATTGAAGGTCGACGTCACGAGGTCATAATTGCCACCAAACTGTCGGGGGATCACTCAGTAGAACATATGACCTCCGCAGTTGAAAACAGTCTAAAGTCACTGGGTACCGATTACATAGATCTCTATCAACTACACGGCCCTCGCCCAGGTAATCCAATTGAGGAAACGATGCTGAACCTGGAGAAACTGCGTGATGCAGGTAAGGTCCGGTATCTGGGCGTATCTAATTTTTCTGGGGACCAACACCGTGAAGCGGCAAAATTTGGCATGATTCACAGTTCGCAACCCCGATACAACATGCTTTATCGGGTGCCAGAGGTAGATATTCTCCCCACGTGCCTTGAACTGGGAATTGGTGTAATACCTCATTCACCACTTGCCAAGGCGATGCTCACCGGAAAGTATCGACCGGGACACATTTTTGCCAGCGACGACGAACGAAAAAGCAAACCGGAATTTAAAGATGATGTATTCGTACCCGCTATGGCGATCGTCGAAAAACTACTTGGATGGGCAGCCGACCACGGACATTCTGGCACACAACTTGCAATCGCCTGGACGCTGGCACATCCAGCGGTTACAAGCTGCATAGTAGGCGCTAAAACACCGGAGCAAGCCACGCACAACGCAGAAGCGGGCAACTGGCAACTCTCTAAAGGTGAAATGTCTGAAATAGCAGAAATCCTGGGTGGTTTCCAAATTGTGAGATAGATCCCAAAAAAAGACCAACATGACTGCAAGGGTTATACCGGATTCACTAACCATAGTGGATAGCTAAGTCTCCGGTTATTAAA
This sequence comes from uncultured Chloroflexota bacterium, assembly GCA_913042135.1. Classification (GTDB taxonomy): domain Bacteria; phylum Chloroflexota; class Dehalococcoidia; order Lucifugimonadales; family Lucifugimonadaceae; genus Lucifugimonas. The sequence continues at coordinate 4,170 of CAJWJL010000173.1, forward strand.
CTAAATCTCTTTCAAGACACTTCGCACTTAAATACCTGTATCACGACCCTGCGTATTTATAGAATGCCTGGAACAAGAAACGCAAACTCACACTTTACTTTGATGACTATAACGTGAACGCCCAAACTGTATTTCTAATAGTGAATTTAATTGGAGGGGTAGGAGTATTAGGAAGCTATGCCATTGGCCTAGGATATTTCCCGGAGTACCGAAACGAACTTTGGGGCGGAATCCACGGGATATGGCGCAATGTTTTAGTAACCGCGATGTTGCTATCCGGGGCAGCGTACCTAACATTCTGCTATTTCATAGTATTTAGAGAAGACATCCACACTTATGGGACTCATTTCATCCTGGGTCCTCATACCATCGCCTTACTGGCAGGTGTATTCCTGTTATCAGCGACAATTTGGATGCCATCTGCAATTCTCTACATGCATACAGAGAATACTATTTGGTGGATATTCACAGTCGGGGCCCTATGGGTTACAGCATTATCCCTGCTAAGCCTGACTGGAATGTATGCATTTTCGACAACCGGACAGATTCCGGTTTTTGACCGAATTATCTGCGCAGTAAGCCTGTCGATAATTACGTTTCACTGCCTTGTAATAGACGCGATCATATGGGTTTTTGTATTCCACAAATAAAAGGTAAGGACGT